>JAQCJO010000005.1 GCA_027592925.1 Actinomycetota bacterium
CCGCAGCAGTGATTGATGCCGATGGCCGTTATTTGGGCAAGTACCGTAAACAGCACATCCCGCAGGTGCCTGGATTCTGGGAAAAGTATTACTTCACACCTGGCACCCATGGCTATCCAGTGTTTGATACCGCAGTGGGCAAAGTTGGCGTGTACATCTGTTACGACCGCCACTTCCCAGAAGGCTGGCGTGCACTCGGACTCAACGGTGCAGAGATCGTGTTCAACCCATCGGCAACAAGCCGTGGATTGTCTGAATACATTTGGCGCCTCGAGCAACCAGCTTCGGCTGTTGCAAACATGTATTACATCGGCGCGATCAACCGCGTTGGTATCGAGTCAGAGTATGGCACCGACGACTTCTACGGTCAGAGTTATTTCGTTGACCCAGAAGGCAAGTTTGTTGGTGAAGTTGGCGACGCATTCAAGCACGAGCTCATCGTGCGCGATCTCGACATGGACAAGATCCGCATGGTGCGCGATCGTTGGCCGTTCTACCGCGATCGTCGTCCAGACGCATACCACGAAATTTCAGAACGTTAAATAACTGCGAGTTACAAGGGGATAATGATGGCACGCACACTTATCAAAAACGGAACAGTTGTAAGCCCAACCGGTCGGCATGAAGTTGATGTGCTGATTGAAGGCGAAACAATTTTGGCGTTGCTCGAGCGTGGCAAGTCTGACTCGCTCAACATCACTGCAGACAAAGTGATTGACGCAACTGGCAAGTTTGTTGTGCCTGGTGGCATCGATGTGCACACTCACATGGAGTTGCCATTTGGTGGCACCAATGCAAGTGACACATTTGAAACTGGTACCACTGCTGCGGCGTGGGGTGGCGTTACAACCATCGTTGACTTCGCAGTGCAGCGTTACGGAGAAAACGTGCAAGAGTCGCTTGCTACGTGGCACAAAAAGGCCGCAGGCAATTGCTCGATCGACTACGCGTTTCACCAGATCATCGGTGGTATCGACGAGCAGGCATTGGCCGACATGGATTACCTCGTAGAGAACGAGGGAATCACGTCATTCAAGCTGTTTATGGCTTACCCAGGCGTGTTTTATTCGGATGACGGACAAATCTTGCGCGCAATGCAGCAGGCCAGCAACAACGGTTCAACCATCATGATGCATGCCGAAAACGGCATCGCGATCGACGTGTTGGTGCAACAGCACATCGCACGTGGCGAAACCGATCCGAAATATCACAGCTACAGCCGACCGAGCTTGCTCGAAGGCGAAGCAACTAACCGCGCAATCGTGTTGTCAAAAGTTGCAGGCAACGTGCCGTTGTACATCGTGCACATGTCGGCATCGGAAGCACTCAACGCATTGTCGGAAGCCCGTCACGAAGGTCTCAACGTGTTTGGCGAAACCTGCCCGCAATACCTCTATATGACACTCGAAGATCACTTGGCTCAGCCGGGCTTCGAAGGTGCAAAGTATGTGTGCAGTCCACCACTTCGCAGCAAGCACGACAAGCACAATCACCACGCCGACTTGTGGAAGGGATTGCGCATGAACGAGTTGGCAGTTGTGTCAACCGATCACTGTCCGTTCTGCATGAAGGATCAAAAAGAATTGGGCATCGGCAACTTCTCCAAGATTCCAAACGGCATGGGCTCAGTAGAGCACCGCATGGAACTTATTTATCAGGGAGTTGTGCAAGGCGAGATCACACTCGAGCGTTGGGTTGAAACGTGCAGTACTTCACCAGCCCGCATGTTTGGCATGTATCCACAAAAGGGCATCATTGCTCCTGGATCAGATGCCGACATTTTGGTGTGGGATCCAAATGGCAAGACCAAGATTGGTGTGAACGACAAGCATCACATGAACATGGACCACTCATCGTGGGAAGGTTTCAAAGTGGACGGCAAAGTTGACACCGTGTTGTCGCGCGGCAAAGTCGTTGTCGAAAAAGACAAGTTCACAGGCACAAAGGGTCACGGAAAATACATTAAGCGTGGCCTTTGCCAATATCTCAACTAAATTCAATCCCCTCAACATCACATCAGGAGAAGTTATGCAACGCATTAGTCATTGGGTCAACAACAAAGTTGTAGTTGGTACGTCGGGTCGTACCGGCAAAGTATTCAACCCAGCAACGGGTGAGCAACAAGCCGAGGTTGATCTTGCGAGCACTGCAGAAGTTGACGCAGTCATTGCAAAATCCAAAGCTGCTTTTCCTGAGTGGCGCGCAACAGGCATGTCGCGTCGTGCAGAGATCATGTTTCGCACACGCGAGTTGCTGGATGCCAACCGCAAAGAACTCGCCACATTTTTGACACTTGAGCATGGCAAGGTGCCAAGCGATGCACTTGGCGAAATTGCGCGCGGTATCGAAAATATCGAGTTTGCATGCGGTATTCCAGCATTAATGAAGGGTGGCTACTCAGAGCAGGCCGCCGGTGGGGTTGATGTGTATTCAATCCGTCAGCCGCTTGGCGTTGTTGCTGGCATTACGCCGTTTAACTTTCCTGCAATGGTGCCAATGTGGATGTTTGCAAACGCAATCATGTGCGGCAACACATTTATCTTGAAGCCAAGCGAAAAGGATCCATCGGCATCAATGTTTATTGCCGATTTGTTGCGTCAAGCTGGTTTACCAGACGGCGTTTTCAACGTCTTGCATGGTGACAAAGAAGCAGTAGATCGCTTGCTCGTGCACCCAGACATTCAGTCAATTTCGTTTGTTGGTTCAACTCCAATCGCAAAATATGTATACGAGACCGGCACAAAAAACGGCAAGCGTGTTCAAGCACTCGGTGGCGCAAAGAACCACATGCTCGTGTTGCCAGACGCCGACCTCGACATGGCGGCCGATGCTGCAGTGAGTGCTGCTTATGGCTCAGCAGGCGAGCGTTGCATGGCCATTTCGGTTGTGCTTGCAGTCGACACCATTGCTGATGCATTGATTGAAAAACTCAAGACGCGTGTTCCAAACATCAAGGTTGGTCCTGGCACCGATCCATCTGCAGAGATGGGCCCATTGATCAGCCGCGAGCACCGCGACAAAGTGGCAAGTTACATCAACAATGCTGCAGGCGAAGGCGCAACTGTCGTGATCAACGGCACCGACAAAGCCAAAGAAGCAGGATTCTTCTTGAACCCAAGCCTCATTGACAACGTCAAGCCAGGCATGAAGTGTTACGACGAAGAAATCTTCGGACCAGTACTCACCGTGATGCGCGTCAAGAGTTATGCAGAAGGTTTGCAGACCATCAATGACAACGAATTTGGTAACGGCACAGCAATCTTCACCCGCGATGGTGGCGTTGCTCGTCAGTTTCAATACGACGTACAGGTCGGCATGGTTGGCATCAACGTGCCGATCCCTGTTCCTGTGAGCTACTACTCATTCGGTGGCTGGAAGGCTTCGCTGTTTGGCGACCAACACATGTATGGTCCGGAGGGCATCAACTTCCTTACGCGCGGCAAGGTCGTCACATCACGTTGGCCAGACCCGCGCACATCAGCAGTTGACTTGGGTTTTCCAACCAATCGCTAAAAGTTTTTCGTTTTCAACAAGGGGAGAGTTATGGACATAGGTGTAGTACTACAAACGACCCCACCATCGGCGCGCGTGATCGACCTTGCAAAGAAGGCCGACATGTATGGCTTTTCGCACGTCTGGACTTTTGATAGTCACATTTTGTGGCAAGAGCCGTACGTGATCTATAGCCAGATCTTGGCCCAAACACGCAACGTGATTGTTGGACCCATGGTCACCAACCCGGCAACGCGCGACTGGACAGTTACCGCCAGCACATATGCAACTCTTAATGAGATGTTTGGTAACCGCACGGTGTGCGGCATCGGCCGTGGCGACTCTGCTGTGCGCGTTACAAACGGCAAGCCAACAAATCTTGCAACATTGCGCGAGAGCATTCATGTCATTCGCGAACTTGGCAACGGCCGAGCAGTTGACTACAACGGCTCGAGCATTCGTTTTCCATGGGCTTCGAAGAGTGAGCTTGAAGTATGGATTGCCGCGTACGGACCAAAGGCCCTTGCGCTCACGGGCGAAGTTGGTGACGGCTTTATCTTGCAGCTCGCCGACGCCGACATTGCGCAGTGGACAATCAAGGCTGTGCACGAAGCCGCCGAGCGTGTAGGTCGCGATCCAAAGAGTGTCACTATTTGTGTTGCTGCGCCCGCGTATGTGGGCAACGACATCACACACATGCGCGATCAGTGCCGTTGGTTTGGTGGCATGGTGGGCAATCACGTTGCCGACATCGTCGAGCGTTATGGCGACGACTCTTCAGTGCCAAAAGCACTGACCGATTACATCAAGGGTCGAAAGGGTTATGACTACAACGAACACGGGCGTGCAGGCAACAGCCACACCACATTTGTGCCAGACGAGATCATCGATCGCTTTTGCATTTTGGGTGACACCAACGAGCACATTCGTCGGTTGACAGAACTCAAAGAACTTGGTGTCGATCAGTTTGCTGTGTATTTGCAGCACGATGGCAAAGAGTCAACGCTCGAAGCGTATGGTGAGACGATTTTGCCGGCGATACAGGAGATGAGCAAAGCCAAGCAATGAATCGTTTTGCACGACGTGCCGCATATCGGACAAGCATGTTTGTGCTGTCGATAGTGCTCGTTGTTGCGTTGTGGGAAATGTACAAAGTTGTGGGCCCACAAGATGGCGGAAAGTTGTTTGGCGCAGGCGTGCTACCTCGTTCGAATGACACGGCAATGCCGCACGTCTGGACAATGCTCAGCCGTTATGGCCGACCAGAAGTGCGCGGATCTGACAAACGCGTGTGGGTAGTAGTGCTCGAGGGTGCGTGGTTTTCGTTTCGCTTATCAATCGTTGGTTTTTTGCTCGGCTCTTCGATTGGTGTTGGTCTTTCAATATTGATGTCGCGTTTCCGAATCGTCGAACGCGGATTGTTGCCATATCTCGTTGTATCGCAAACAGTTCCATTGATTGCACTTGCTCCGCTCGTTGCGCTGTGGGGAGGCAAGCTCAGTATTTTTGGTATTGAATGGCCGCGTTGGTTTTCAGCAGCAGTGCTTGGCGCGTTTTTGTCGTTCTTCCCGATTACGGTTGGCACGCTTCGTGGACTTGCAAGCGCACCAGCAGCGGCTGTTGAACTCATGGAGAGCTATGCGGCGTCGTGGAAGCAGATTTTGCTCAAGCTTCGTTTCCCATCAGCAATTCCATACATGATTCCAGCGTTCAAACTCGGTGCATCTGGCTCAGTAGTCGGTGTAGTCGTTGCCGAGATTTCGACCGGTCTCAAAGGTGGCATTGGGCGACTCATTATTGAGTATGCGCGTGAAGCAACAGCCGACCCAGCCAAGGTATTTACCGCAGTGTTTGGCGCTGCGGCACTTGGGCTCACGATGGCTGGAGTAATTGCTATATCAGATGTGTATTTGATGCGTAATCGACCGAAGGAGACCACCTCATGAGCGCGGTTCAAGTAACAGGAGTAAGCAAGATTTTTAACCAAGGCACACCGAAGCAGGTGGACGCTTTGATTGATGTCAATCTGACTGTCGAGCCAGGTGAGTTTGTTTCACTGATTGGTCCATCTGGTTGTGGCAAGAGCACGCTGTTGCGATTGATCGCCAACTTGCTCGAACCAACAACGGGTTCGGTCACAGTAAATAGCAAGTCGGCTTCACAGTCGCGTCTCGATCAGGACTACGGCATGGCTTTTCAGCAAGCAGGTTTGTTTGACTGGCGCACCGTTGCGAAGAACATTGAGTTGCCACTTGAACTCAAGGGCTGGGACAAAGACAAGCGTGCAGCACGAGCACAAGAGATGTTGGAGCTCGTGAAGTTGCCAGAGTTTGCCGAGTTGTATCCATGGCAGTTGTCGGGTGGCATGCAGCAGCGCATTGCAATTGCTCGCGCGCTTGCAGCACACCCACCACTGTTGTTGATGGACGAACCGTTTGGTGCACTCGACGAAATGACACGCGAATACATGCAAGGTGAGTTGTTGCGCATCTGTGCCGAGACATCCACGACGGTTGTGTTTGTGACGCACTCGATTCCTGAAGCCGTGTATTTGTCGAATCGCGTTGTTGTGATGTCGCCGCGTCCAGGACGTATCACCGACTTGATCAGTGTCAACCTTGGTGCGAAGCGCAACGAAGACACACGGGCCGCTGCAGATTTTTTTACTGGAATCACCGCAGTGCGTGAAGCACTTCGCGGCACGCATGCCGATCATGCAAATGCCGGTGCAGTTCGTGGAGTAGAAGATCGCTGATCATGTGGTCCCTGTCTCGCATCCGACGAATTTTGCCGCCGCTTGTTTTTGGCGTGTCATTTTTGTTGTTATGGGAAGGTGTCGTCAAGGGGTTTGATCTGAAGCCGTATTTTCTTGCAGCACCATCAAAGATTTTTGAGCAGTTCTTTAAAAACTTTGCTCGCATTTGGGAAGCATCTTCGGTGTCTGGAACTAATGCGTTGATCGGTCTGATTGCCGGGACGGTGTTTGGGGTTGTGATGAGTTTTGCACTCAGCAGATATCGCTTCCTAGGAGAGTTGGTCACGCCACTTGCAATTGCTCTGAATGCAATTCCAAGTTTCGTCTTGGTAGCAGTGCTCAACAACATGTATTCGATCACCAGCGAAATTCCACGACGCATCATGGTTTCGCTCGTTGTGTATTTCATCGTGCTCGTCAATGTGGCCAAAGGGCTCACTCAGGTGCAGTCGACACATGTCGAATTGATGAAGTCGTATGCGGCCAGCGACTTTGCAATTTTGCGAAAAGTTCGGGTACCAAATGCGGTTCCTTACCTCTTCACGGCACTCAAAATTGCGGCCCCAGTTTCGGTCATTACGTCCTTCGTTTCTGAGTATTTTGGGGGCTCCCAAAACGGTCTCGGAAGCCGAATTACAAGCAATATCGCAAATTCCAAGAACGCCGCAGCCTGGGCCTACGTGCTCGGCGCATGCCTACTTGGATTAACCTTCTACGCTGTATCCATAGTGCTGGAAAGCGCTGCCTCTCGGGGTGGCGCAGCAAGTAAAACCAACAACAACAAGTAGAGAGCTTCGGTTCTCGGGGGAGTACCAAACATGAAGAAGTCAAGCATCAAGCTCGCAGTTGCGGGTCTCGCTGCTCTGTCTTTGGTCGTCGCATCATGCGGTGGCTCAAGCAGTTCAACAGACACCACGGCAGCAGCCGCAGCAACAACAGATGAGTGCGTCACACCAACACCTGTCAAGTTGCAGTTGCAGTGGTTCACACAGGCTCAGTTCGCTGGCTATTACGCAGCACTTGAGAATGGCTATTACACAGACATGTGTCTCGATGTAACCATCCTTGAAGGTGCAGTAGACATCACACCACAGACTGTTCTCGCCAACGGCGAAGCAGACTTCGCAATCTCTTGGGTCTCAAAGGCTCTTGCATCCCGCGAAGGCGGAGCAAACATCGTGGACATCGCACAGGTGTTCCAACGTTCAGGCACATTGCAGGTTTCGTTCAAGGATGCAGGAATTGCAACTTCGGCAGACTTTAAGGGCAAGAAGATTGGTAACTGGGGCTACGGCAACGAGTTCGAAATCTTCGCAGCACTTACCAAGGCCGGTCTTGATCCAGCAGCAGACGTAACACTCGTGCAGCAGCAGTTCGACATGTCGGGCTTGCTTGCAGGAGACATTGACGCTGCAGAAGCAATGACCTACAACGAGTACGCACAGGTATTAGAGACAATGAACCCAGCAACAGGCGCTTTGTACACAGCAGATGACTTGAACGTCGTCTCGTACGAAGATGAAGGTGTTGGTATGTTGCAGGACGCAATTTGGGCCGACGGTAGCCGTTTGGCTGACGCCGAATACAACGCAACAGCAGTCAAGTTTGTTGCTGCATCATTGATGGGCTGGGCATTCTGTCGCGATGACGCACAGGCTTGCACAGACATCGTTGTCGGTAAAGGTTCAAAGCTCGGCGCAACTCACCAGTTGTGGCAGATGAATGAAGTCAACAAGTTGATCTGGCCAGCAGCTGCTGGTGTAGGCATGATCGACGAGGCAGCATGGACACGCACCGTGGATCTTTCGCAAAACGCGAAGAACCTCGAAGGTGGCACCGTGTTGACCGAGGCTCCAGATGCAGAGGCATACACGAATGAATTCGTGACTGCAGCTCATGCATTGCTCACCGAAAAGGGAATTGACATCAATGGTGCATCATTTGCACCAATCGACGTCACCCTCACCGAAGGTGGCAACTGAGTTCAGTCAGAAGTAAAAAAGGGCGGGTCGCTTCGGTGGCCCGCCCTTTTTGTATGTAGCGATCGTTTATTTGAGTGAAGTAACGACCAGTCCGCACACGATCGCGAAGATCTCAATCCAATGCAGACGCTTGATGCGATCAAACCGGTTGTCGATACGTTGCATAAAAACACGCAAGTCGCCACGATCGGCCAGTTCGTCCCATTTGCGTTCCACTTCGGTATCCGCCATGGCTGCTCCTGTATTTGTTTGGGTCATGCCACCCATGTGTACGGGAGGTTGGCCAAAGTGTCACACAGGCCATGCTCTGGCTGTCAAGCACTCAAAGGTGCTGTTGAGACCTATTTGGTTGTATCTGATGAGTACGCGCTCAGGCGATCGTGCCTGTGGTGCGTCTCGATGTAGCGAATCGTGCCAGAGCGGCTGCGCATCACGAGGCTGTGGCTGCGTGCGCCATAAGCGTCGTATCGAACGCCGCGTAGCAACTCGCCGTCGGTGAGGCCAGTTGCTGCAAAGAATGCATCATCGCCACTCACTAAGTCATTAATGGCGAGAACTTTGTCGAGGTCGTAGCCAAGCGCAATTGCGGCTTTTCTTTCTTCGTCATTTCGCGGATGCAAACGACCAAGTATTTGGCCACCCATTGCTTTGAGCGCTGCGGCAGCAACAACACCTTCTGGAGTGCCGCCAATGCCCATCAGCACATCAACACCAACTTCGCTTGAAGCCGCTGCAATCGCTGCAAAAATATCGCCGTCGGTGATCAGACGAATGCGCGCGCCTGTCGAGCGAACTTCGGCGATCAAATCATTGTGGCGATCGCGCTCCAAAATCATCACAGTCAGTTCGCTCAGCGATTTTTTCATCGCTTTGGCAACTTCCTTGAGATTCTTTGTGGGCGAAACATTGAGGTCGATTGCATTTGCGGCTTCAGGGCCAACCGCGATCTTTTCCATGTACACACATGGGCCAGGATTAAACATGGCGCCGCGTTCGGCAACTGCGATTACCGAGATGGCATTGCCGCGACCCATGGCGGTGAGCGTTGTGCCGTCGATCGGGTCGACTGCAACGTCGGCGAGTGGTTTTGAACCATTACCGACGCGCTCACCGTTGTAGAGCATTGGGGCTTCGTCTTTTTCGCCTTCACCAATAACAACGATGCCGTCCATGCTGACGGTGTCGAGCACATTGCGCATTGCATCTACTGCTGCACCATCGGCGCCTTTTTTGTCGCCACGTCCTACCCAGCTTGCTGCGGCGAGTGCTGCAGACTCGGTGACTCGAACCAATTCCATCGCAAGGTTGCGATCTGGACGTTCCTTGGCTGGCATGAGATCCCACATTAGTCGCAAGTCGTATCTGGACTCAAAACAAGTAGCGTTTGTGCTGTGAGTGAATGGAACCCTAAAGACACTGATGCGGCAAGCACGCGCTACGACTTGACGGATTGGTCGGTGGACGAGCGAGCCGATGTGGTTGTTGCACTTGCCCAAGCCGAGGTGCCGCACGCATGGGACGGCGACGAATTGGTGGTGCCACAAGAGCAAGAAGAAGTTGTTGAAGACATTTTGGATGAACTTGAAGAGCAGATGGATGCGAATGATGATGAAGAGACTGCTGATGACAACATCACGGAATACGAACTTGAAGAATGGTCGGAGGGTGAGCGCAAACAACTCTGCGACATGCTCGACAACCTAGACATCGGGTATCGATGGGACAGAACGGTGTTGTTGGTGCCAATTGGAGTTGAAGCAGTTGTTGACTCATGTCTTGATTCGATTGATAGCAGGGGTGTCGAGTTCACCGAAGGTAAGTAGTTGAGCGAAGTAGCAACCGAAGTACTTGCCGAAGTCGAGTTTTGGCATTCGCGGCCGATCACACCAACTCGTCGACTCTCGTTGGGGCACATCATGTTGCCCGTTGATCCGACACCAGGCCTTGGTGGAATATTGCTCGGCGGAATTATTGCTCAGTTTGTTGGTGATGTGCATGAAGACATGATTCCTGATGTGCATCGATTGATTAGTCAAGTGGAGCGCGGCGAGCGCATCGTGCAGCCACGATTGCGGCATCGTTATCAAGCCGATCGACACGGACTTGGACGCAGCGTGCACCGCTTGGTCAATGTTGAGAACGAAGTGCAGTTTCAGTTTTCGGAAACCGGTGCGCCGCTGCAGCATGTGCTTGGTGCTATATATGTTCTCGAACGACTCGACGAGCCAGTGCGCAAAAAGATCGCTCCCATATTGTTCAGGGCCATGACATGGCGAGGGCCGCTTGGTCAGTTGTTCATTACGTATCTGACCGGCAACGAATCATCAACAATCTCAGCACTCACCGACCCAAGGGCATGGGCGCTCGAGATTTTGGGTTTTCCTGCAGGCACGATCAAGCCTTCAAAGAAAGAAGTGCAAGCTCGTTTTCGCGACAGTTTGCGCGATGTGCACCCAGATTCTGGCGGCGACGAAGGGTCTGCTGGCAGATTGATCATCGACTTGGGCGAAGCACGCAGAGTATTGCTTAGTTAATGAATGCTCGGGGTCTCGTACTTTTTCCTGGTGCGGGGAGCGATGCGCAACACAGTGCACTCGTCGCGATAGAACACGCAGTTGCGCCACTGCCGACATTGCGAGTCGATTTTATTTACCGACTGGCTGGCAAAAAGTTTCCAGACAAAGCTCCTGTGTTGATCGAATGTGTGAAATCGGCTGTACGCGAATTTGCCAAACAACTGCAGTGCAGTACCAATCAACTCGTGATCGGCGGGCGATCGATGGGTGGGCGCATGTGCACGATGGCGGCGAGCGACGAGGTCGATCCGCTCAACGTATTGGGCATCGCATGCATCGGGTATCCGTTGCATCCACCAAAGAAACCCGACCAATTGCGAACCGCACATTTTGGCAACCTGCACACCCCACTGCTGTTTATCAGTGGCACTCGCGACGAGTTTGGCACTCCTGAAGAATTAGCGACAGCGTGGAAACTTTTGCCGAATCGGCCAACCGTGCAGATGATTGAAAAAGGTCTACACGAATTACGTGGTGCCGATGCGCAAATAGCAGACTTTGTTGCCCAGTGGCTACAAAATTTGTAATACGTTGTCTTCTGGATTGAGTTCTTCGAGCCTGCGGTGAGCGGTCTCTGGATATTTGACAAACACGAGCACAGATACCAGCACCGGACCCATTGCGAGGCCCATCATCACGGTGCCATAACTGATGTCGTTGTCGAGCAAGAGTCCTGCACCTATCAACCCAATACTGCCGCCGATCAGTGATGCAGTGGTGATGATCGCAGATGCGATATTGCGTTTGGCAGTAGGGAAGAGTTCGCTGCGAAATACGGCCATGGCCGGATAAGCAAGACCCAAACAGATGCCACCAAAAATTGCAGTGATCCACATCATGAAACCGCCAAAACCATATGAAGTGGCAATCAAAATTGCGCCAAGTGGGATGGTGATGACGGACAATTTTTTGCGGCCTTGCCGGTCGGCAATACGCCCACCAACAATCAAACCAATGGATGCGGGAATGGCAGTGATCATCGTAAAAATAGCGATATGCGATGCTGAATAATCGCGCACGTCCTTGAGATATCGAATCTGAAACACCGATGCTGTGGCAATAAAGATGCTGGTCAACACGGCAACTGCTATTTGCAACCACAACCGATCGCGATGAATACGTGCGCCAACTGCGCTCGAATGGTGTGTAGACGTTTCATGATCCTCTTGGTCTTGCAACGCAAGAAAACGCTCTGTTTCGGGCAATGATCGCGTCAGCACGACGGCAACGATCAGCCAAGCCAAGCCAACTATGTAGACATAGCGCCACGATGTATCCGAGATGCCAGCGAGGGGTAGTGCCCCAACTGCTGAGCCAGCACCAACGCCACTGCCAACGGCGAGCACGCTGAGCGCCCACGCGCGTGTGTTCGTGCCCATTTCTTCGGTAGCAAACACCACAATAAAAATGCTGAGCGAAATGCCCAGTGGACGGCTGATTGTTTGCGTTGCTACTAAAAAACCGAACGAGGGAGAGAGTGCGCCAAGCGAAGCGACTATCGGCGCAAGCCAACACATTGTCACGATCATTTTGCGTCGACCAAAGCGGTCGGCAGAAAACGCAAACGGTAATGCGATCACTACACCCCAGCGCACGATGGCCGCTGCAAAACCCTGACCACGTTCGCTCACATCAAACTCTGCTGCAGCGTATGTAGCAGTCTGAGTAAAAACAGTGTTGACGAACGAAGCTGGCAAGCACGCAAGCCAGAGCAGCCACAGCACATTTCGTTGGCGCAAAGTGAGTGGCTCGGACGCCATGAAACCGCGCAATACAGGTATTTTGCGAGTTATTGAGTCTTGAAGGGCCACCGCGCGAGCATACTGAATATGCCATGCAAATCGTTGTCCGCCGCTCTTCACTGCTGAGTGGCGAGGTGCTGGTGCCCGGTGCAAAAAACTCGGTACTCAAACTCATGGCTGCCACGTTGCTAGCCGAGGGCGAGTATCGCCTCACCAACGTGCCAGACATAGCCGACGTTGCCACAATGTGCGAATTATTGACTGCACTTGGCATGTCGACGCAACGGGTGAGTGCCCACGAACTTGCACTAGTCAACTCAGGCGGCATTACCCCAATCGCACCGTTCGAATTGGTCGATCGCATTCGCGCATCGCTCAACTTGCTTGGTCCATTACTCGGCAAATATGGGCACGTTGATATCGCAATGCCAGGTGGTGATGACTTTGGGTCTCGCCCGATTGATCTTCATGTTGCAGGCCTCGAAGCAATGGGTGCAGTGTTTGACCTCAATCGTGATGGTGTGAAAGCCACGGCGACACATTTGCATGGTGCAGAGATCACTCTCACATTTCAAAGTGTTGGCGCAACAGAAAATATTTTGATGGCCGCCGTGCTCGCCGATGGTGTGACAGTGATTGATAATGCAGCGCGTGAGCCAGAGATTGGCGACCTGTGCAACATGCTCAACAAGATGGGTGCAAATATTGCGGGTGTTGGCACCGCCAAGCTGACAATTACTGGCGTAACTCCATCAACATTGCATGCGGTGACTCACGAAGTTGTTAATGACCGAGTCCAAGCCGCAACGTATATTGCTGCAGTTGCCGTAACCGGCGGAGATGTGTTTGTGCGCGGAGCACGCGCCGAGCACATGGAGATGTTGCTCAATCGATATGCCGAAATGGGCGTCAGCATCACGCCTCAAGCTGATGGACTGCGTGTTGTTGCATCTGATCGGCTGCGAGCAATTGATTTTTCAACGCTGCCATACCCCGGCATTGCTACCGACTACAAGCCGCTGCTTGTTGGCATGCTCAGTGTTGCCGGTGGCACGGGGATAGCAACCGAAAATTTGTATCCGGGTCGGTTTCGCTATGTCGATGAGTTGCAAAAACTCGGCGCAGACATCCGTATCGACGGGCATCACGCAGTAATCCGTGGTGTCGAACAGTTAGTGGGTGCCACAGTTAACGCGCCCGACATTCGTGCAGGAGCAGCACTAGTGGTGGCTGGCCTGGTGGCGAGTGGCGAAACCGTGATTAACGACATTCATCACATTGATCGTGGTTATGACGACCTGGTTGGCAAATTGGCTGCTCTTGGAGCCCTTGTTACTCGACGTTCGTAGGGGTCGATTCACTCTGGCTATTGCGCTCGAGCATCTGACGATCGGCTCGGCGTGTTGCTTGCCACAGCACCAAGACAATGACGGCAATCGGCCCTGCAACCAGCAAGATTTCGTCCCAACCACCCTGATGAGCAAGCACCCCCGTATCGTAGAGGCGAGCAAACAAATCGGAGAACTTCAGTGACAATGCGAACGCAGGTAGAGGAAACCATCGAGGTCATTCGGCCCGCGCTTCAGGCGGACGGCGGCGACATCGTGTTGCAAGAAGTTGATGAAGTAACGGGAATCGTGAAGGTAACTCTGGTCGGCGCCTGCGGCACATGCCCGGCATCGGACCAAACTCTGAAAGCCGGCATCGAGCGAATTATGCGTGACCGTGTTGACGGCGTCACCGAGGTCGTGGCGGTATAACACGTGGCAGCCCGCGTCACCGATCCAACTGATCTGTTTGCGAGTGCGGTCAATGGTGATCGTGGTTCGCTTGCACGTTTATTGTCGTTGATTGAGCGCGGCGGCGATGACGCGCGCACAATTGGTCGACTCACGTATCCAAAAAGTGGCAATGCATACACCGTTGGCATTACTGGTGCGCCGGGTGCTGGCAAGAGCACGCTCACGAGCGCAGTGATCGGTAACTTGCGCGCTTCTGATGTGCAAGTTGCGGTGCTCGCAATCGACCCGTCTTCACCATTTACGGGCGGCGCAATTCTTGGCGACAGAGTGCGTATGCAAGACCATGCAACCGACACTGGTGTATTTATTCGCAGCATGGCAACACGCGGACATCTTGGTGGTTTGTCGCTTGCAACAACCGAAGCAATTCGTTTGTTGGATGCAGTTGGATGCCCGTGGATTTTGGTTGAGACAGTTGGCGTTGGGCAAGTAGAAGTCGAGATTGCCGGCAAAGCCGACACCACAATTGTTGTTGTCAATCCAGGTTGGGGTGACGCGGTGCAAGCCAACAAGGCGGGCCTCATGGAGATCGCCGACATTTTTGTGATCAACAAAGCTGATCGCAAAGGCGCAGACGAAACGCGACGTGACCTCGAGCAGATGCTTGATCTTTCTGACCTTGCGCATGACGCATGGCGACCACCAATTTTGCAAACGACTGCAACTTCGGGTGAAGGCGTAGAAGAACTGTGGAATACGGTTGCTCAACATCGCGAGCAAAGCATGGCTACTGGTTTGTTACAGCGTCGTAGGTCATTTCGCTTGCGCGAAGAATTGCGCGAGATTGTGGAGCGCAGGCTTGAAAACCGAGCCCGCGAAATCTGCTCGGGTAGCGAGTGGGATGCACTGCAAAACAAAGTTCTCGAGAACCAACTCGACCCATGGACTGCAGCCGATGACATGCTGAAAGGCATTAAGGCCTAAGAGTCAATGAAGTTTCGTCTTGAACCAGAAGTTCGTCCTGTTGTTACATCGGCTTTGGCATTAAGTGGGGCAGTAGGCGTATTTGCACTTGCGTTTGGTGTGCTTGCAGTTGGAGCAGGAGCAAATGTGTGGCAAGCATGTGCATTGAGCTTCTTTACATTTACTGGCGCATCACAAATGTCGGCGATGACCGTGATCGGCACTGGTGGTTCGGTTGGCGGCGCACTCGGTGGAGCGTTGTTGCTTGCAGGTCGCAACGGTGTGTATGGACTTGCGCTCTCACCATATTTCAATGAATCACTAGGCAAGCGTTTGCTTGCCGCACACTTTGTCATCGACGAGACAACAGCAATGATGACAGCGCAGACGAATCCACGTTTACAAAAGATCGCTTTTTGGACAACAGCGATTGCGCTTTTTTCATTGTGGAACCTGGGCACACTGCTTGGAGCAGTGTTGGGGAGTGCGATTGACCCACATACGTTTGGACTTGATGTTGGTTTCACCGCTGCATACGTAGCGATGTTGTTTCCACACCTCAAAACAGTCAACGGTCGTTTCGCTGCAGCCGGTGGTGCACTGATTAGCGTCGTGCTTGCACCATTTGTGCCAATCGGTTTGCCGATTTTGGCTTCCGGACTCGCAATCTTTGTTGGCTTACGACCTACAGATTCATCTGCAACAGCCGAGGCAGTGCAGTGAACATGTCGTGGGCGCTTGTGATCTGGCTTTCGGCTGGTGCATACGTATTCAAAATGCTTGGTTTTGTCGTTGTTGGTTCGCGCAAACTTCCCGATGTGTTGTCGCGCTGTCTCATGTTGATACCGGCCGCACTGCTAGCCGCACTTGTATTCAACTCTTCATTTACTAGTGGTCAATCATATGCGATCGATGAGCGAGCCATTGGTCTAGGCGTGGCGATCATTGCGGCATGGCGCAAACTGCCACTGATTGTCGTCGTGATTCTTGGCGCCGCTACTACTGCGTTTCTCCGCGCCCTCTAATTGGGGCGTCTGCTTAGTCGGCGACTTCGACGAGTTGCTTCAACTTCTTTAGGTTGCGCTTCCAGATGCCGCGCATCACGAGCTTGCCGCCAACGAAAGAACCTATCGATCCACCGAGCCACCACGGGAAGATCAGTTCTTCGGCCCACGTGAATTTCGTGCGAGTGCCGTTATCGATTGGATCAAGAGTGAACTTGCCCGTGCCGGTCACAATGCCTACGTGGCGCACTCCCATGACGCGCTCAGGAACCCACTCGGTGATTTCCATGCGATCGACAAGTTTGATTGGCCCAACTTTGGTGTCGCAAAAAAATGAGGTGCCAACGTCGCGGGTTTGCTCACCGATAAATCGGATTGCGACGGCATCGGCCATCCAGTCAATGTGGCGCTCGACTGGCTCAACAACTTCCCACACTCGCTGCGGTGTGGCTTGTAGATCAATGCTGACGCGAATTTTTCCCATAACAAAAAGGTACTAGGAACTTGACGTTGGCGCGATGCCGTAGACGGTGATTTGTCGCACACTGCTTTCGCTAAACACATCATGTGCGTATGACGACCAGCGTTGCTCAACAACCAAGCCAGCCTCATGTGCCATAAAGTCAACTTGGGCAACCGTTGCGTAACGCACGGAATATGGGCGAGAGATGTTGGGTGCATCCCTAGAAACTTGAGTGAATACGCCACTGATGACTTGTGCATCGCGGTCGACTTTCCACCTGCTCAAAATCTCGCCAGTTGAGGTGCTTCGGTGTGTCGCATCATCCAACTGATCGGAGAGTGTTTCATCAGGCACGAAACAGTCGACGATGATGTGGCCGCCCGGTGTCAGATATCGCGCGGATCGTTGCAAGCATTCGTGTTGCTCGTGTTCGGTGAGCAAATTGAAGAGCGTGTTGTAGGCAATGAGCACCACACCAAATGGGCCAAGTGGCATGTCGCGCACCATATGCCCGAGGTGCGCATCAACCAGTGCGCCATCGGGTTTTGCACGCAACTCGTCAAGCATTGCTTGTGACGAGTCGATGCCAACAACACGCACGCCGTGTGTTGCTCCTGCCTGAGCGATAGGTATTGCGAGTCGGCCTGTGCCAACACCAAGTTCGAGTACCGCACTGCTTTCAGCAAGCTGCAACACAAACTCAACGACGTCGGTGATGTTGTCGAGGTCGTGATACCAGTCGTCATAGATGTCGGCAAATACGTCGCCGTACTGGTTGTGTGAATACTCCACAACTCTATTCCACCACCTACAGCCAATAAACCAGTAGTACCCTTGAGCGGATGGTGACGTATCTTGACCACGCGGCTTCAACGCCCATGCGCCATGAGGCAATCGAGGCCATGACACCTTTTCTTGACAACCTGTATGCCAACCCGTCTGGGTCGCACCGGTTTGCTCGGGTTGCGCGCAAAGCACTCGATGAAGCCCGCGATGTGGTGGCCGAAGCGCTGGGGTGCAATGCCGGCGAAGTGATTTTTACAAGCGGAGGCACCGAAGGTGACAACTCGGCAGTGTTGGGCACCGTGCGCAAGTTGGGTGGCGTTGCAGTGTGTACTGCAACTGAGCATCATGCCGTGTTGCATTGTGTCGAGCACGTAGATGGCGTAGTGGTGCGAGTCAACAATGTTGGTTCTGTTGACCTTGATGATTTGGCACGTGTGTTGCAAGAAGCAACACCAGAAAAGCCAATCACCGTGGTGTCAGTGATGGCAGTAAATAATGAAGTGGGCACAATCACTCCTATGCGCGACGTTGCTCGTATCGTGCGCAAACATGCACCGAACGCATTGCTTCACACCGACGCCGTGCAAGCAGCATGCTGGATTGACTTGCGCGAGATCACTCCGCTCGTCGACGCACTCTCGTTGTCGGCACACAAATTTGGTGGACCAAAAGGTGTCGGCATCATGGTGTTGAAAGCCGGCAAACAACTTGAACCAATGATCTTTGGCGGTGGGCAAGAGCGCGATAGGCGCAGCGGCACACACAATGTTGCTGGCATTATCGGTGCAGCAACCGCATTGCATTTCACCGACATCACACGCGCTGACGAAATAGAGCGAGTCACCAAGATGCGCGACCGCCTTGTAGACGACATCGTTGCCGCATTGCCAGGCGTGCTCGAGACCGTGCCGCGCGAACACCGCGTGCCGGGCGTTGCTCACCTCTGTATTAAAGGTATTGAGAGCGAAGCACTGTTGTTTTTGCTTGACCAAGCCGACGTATGCGCATCGGCTGCTTCGGCTTGCGCAAGCGGCGCAATGGAACCCTCTCATGTGCTCGCAGCGATGGGCCTTTCGCGCGAGTGGACAAATGGTGCTCTGAGGCTCAGCCTCGGCCACACCACCACTGACGCCGATATTGACTGTGCTGTGCACACCATTGTTGGCGCTGTTGCGCAATTGCGTCGTTAGCCTTTACAGCATGAAAGTGCTCGTGGCCATGTCTGGAGGCGTCGATTCGTCGGTCGCTGCAGCCGAACTCAAAGATGCTGGTCATGAAGTAGTTGGAGTGACCATGCGCTTGTGGGGTGGCGAGAGCGACACCGGTTGCTGCTCGGTTTCCGATGTGGACGATGCGCGCCGTGTTGCGCAACAACTTGGTATCGATCACTTGGTGTTCAACTTTTCGGATGATTTCAATAAGCACGTTGTAGACCCATACGTGAAGGCTCACGTAGATGGCTTTACGCCTAACCCATGCATCGAGTGCAACCGTCACCTCAAGTTTGATCGACTGAGCGAGCGAGCACGCCTGCTTGGTTTTGATGCTGTTGCAACTGGTCACCATGCACGTATCGAAAAAGATGATGAGGGCACTATGCGACTTGCTCGCGGTGCCGATGATGCCAAAGATCAGAGTTATGTAGTGCACATGCTCGATCAAAAAGAGTTGGCCTTCACCATGTTTCCTGTCGGTCATTTAACCAAAGCGCAAGTGCGCGACAGGGCAGTCGAGTTGGGTTTGCGCACCGCAACAAAACCAGACAGCCAAGACGTGTGCTTTATTAGCAAGACCGGTGGACGTGAAACATTCTTGGGCAACCGAATTCCGTTTCGTCCTGCACAAGTAGTGAACGAAGATGGCTCGGAAGCGGGCAGAGTCGAAGCACTTGAGCTCGTAACGATTGGTCAGCGCAAAGGCCTTGGCTTGCCAGGCGGCGGGCCAAAGCAATACGTTGTTGATGTTGATACGCCGAATGCACGCATCACGGTGGGTGACGAGTCAAAGTTGTTTTGTTCGTCGGTCGTTGTCAACAACATCGTGTGGTCTGATGCGCAAGATGTGCAACGATTGAGCATTAATGCCGACGTGCTGGTGCAGTCGAGTGCTCATGGCGCGGCAATCCCTGCAACCGCTGAAGTATTGGGAGATTCGGAGATTCGCCTTATGTGGCGCGAACCTCAGCGCCGTATTGCGCCAGGCCAAAGTGTTGTGTTGTACGAAGTAACAAACAGCTTTGTTCTTGCCGGTGGGATCGCTTGCGCAAACTAAAAGCGTTCGCAGTAGTAATTGGATTGTTGGGCACTGCGGTTGTTTCGCAATCTGCTCAAGCACAATCAAGTTCATTTCTTGAGAGACGTGTCATTGGTAAAAGTGTGCTTGGCACACCAATAGAGGCCGTGCGACTCGGCACTAAAGGTGGAGTAGTTGTCGTTGTTGTTGGCGTGATTCACGGCAATGAAGCCGCTGGATTATTGATCACGGACAGACTGCAAGAATTGGTAGTGCCGACGAGGATTGATTTGTGGGTAATTCCCACCATGAACCCAGATGGCACAGCTCTCGATCAACGCGGCAATGCCAATCAAGTAGATCTCAATCGCAACTTTCCGTACAACTGGAAAAAGATGGGCAAGCCGGGGTATTGGCAATTTGCTGGCAAGAGCAAAGCATCAGAGCCAGAGACCAAAGCCGTTGTTGCGTTTATGCGTCAGATCAAACCGGCTCTCGGCATTTGGTATCACCAAGATCTCAACATCATCTCGCCGGGAAAAGGGTTTGAGGGCAAAATGCGTTCCACCTACTCACGGCTCACGGGAATACCGATCAAGCGCATTACGGGTGGTACTTATACGGGTGTGGCTGCCACTTGGCAGCGCCACAGCGTTAAAGATGGCATGGCATTCGTGGTTGAGTTGGGAGAAACTCTCGACTCGGCGCAGGCCAAGGTGCATTCCAGCGCAGTACTCAACATTTCAATGCTGTTGCGAGACGCTCCATCTAGCAAACTAGGCAAGTGAAAATAGAGAAGAAGCGCGCCCTTATCTTGATGGGCTTCGGCGTCGGTGCCGGCTTGTTGTCTGGCTTATTCGGTCTTGGCGGCGGCATCATCATTGTTCCTGGCCTCATGTTTGCGTTCAAGATGGATCAGCGCCTTGCTCATGGCACGTCACTCGGGGGAGTATTTCTCATTTCGTGTGCAAGTCTCGTGACGTACTGGAGCCACGGCGAAGTTGATTGGCATGTTGTGTTGTGGTTGGCGCTCGGTTCAGTTTGTGGCTCACTCATTGGCGCACGCTTATTGGCGACATTGTCAAAACGCACACTGACCATTTCGTTTATTGCAGTGCTCGTGATTGCGGGTGTGCGCATGTTCTTCAAGATCGATTCCTCGGGCACGATGGTGATCAATGCACCGACCGCTGCATGGCTTGTATTGATCGGTGTCATCATTGGTGCAATTGCAGGAATGCTCGGCATCGGTGGTGGGCTCATGACAGTTCCAATTTTGGTTGTGCTATTCCACGTGTCACCCGCACTTGCCAAAGGCACGTCACTCGCTGTTGTGATTCCCACTGCGTTCTCCGGCACATTGCAGAATTTTAGAAATAAGAACACTGATTTGTCGGCAGCCGGCATTGTGAGTGCCACCGGCATATTCTCGGCAATCGGTGGAAGCTGGCTCGCGACACAAATGGATGATGTGATTTCGAACTTCTTGTTTGCAATCCTCTTGATCTTTATTGCAGGAAGAATGTTGCTGCAACTGCGAAAGACGAGTGCTACGGCATTAGCCGAGGGTGCCGCTTAACTTATTGCAAGCGTGCAATGGTTTCGGAATGCAATATTCCATTGCTGCTGACCGATGAGTCTGCTCGCCAGTCGGCAACACCAAAACGATTGGTGATAGTGCCGCCAGCTTCTTGCACAATGGGGTAGATGGCTGCGTTGTCGTAGGGCGCAAGGCCGATCACATCGACTGCGATATCAATGGCGCCTTGAGCTACGAGCATGTGTTGCCAAAAATCTCCAAAGCCACGAGCACGTAATGCATCAGTTTGTAGTTGTACCAACTTTGGAATGCCACCAATTGCTTGCCAACCAGCATTGGGTGTTGTGCTCACGTGAGATTCGGTGATGGTTTGTGTTTTCGATACATAGATACGAGTGGCATCGCGACCAGCGTTCGAGAAGAATGCGCCGCTGTCAGTAGATGCCCACCAACGAAACCCCATGGCCGGAGCGGAGACAACGCTCAATACAGGCACGCCGTTATGCACCAACGCGATGAGCGTTGCCCACACTGGTACGCCGCGCACAAAGTTGGTGGTGCCATCAATTGGGTCGATGACCCACTGATACTCGGCATCGGCTGGCCCGGACACACCAAATTCTTCGCCATAGATGCTGTAGTCGGGCCGCTCGGCTGTGAGCACTTTGACAACGGCCTGCTCGGTGGCACGGTCAATTTCCGTGACCTCGCTGTTATCAGCCTTACGCGAAACTCCAAATGACCGGGATGAAAAACCCGCAAGACTTATCTTGTCTGCCGCATCTGTTGCCCTGACTGCTAAGGCAAAATCTTCTTGCAAGTTCGGCACGATTAATCGTTGCTTAATGCGCGTAAAACTTGAGCAACTATGCCTTCTGCATCGAGGCCCATTTGGTGAAGGATCACCTGCGGTTTGGCGGTTGGCACAAACGTGGTGGGTACACCAAGCACCTGGACAATAGGGCGGTTATGTGCTGTTGATGTGGTGCCAATGATCATGTCGTTGATCGTGTTCTCAATCGTCATGCCAATGCCGCCGTCGCGAATGCCATCCTCGGCGGTGATGACAACGTCATGTTGCATCGCATCGGCAATCATTGCCGGGTCGAGCGGGGCGCACGAGCGCACGTCCCACACCGTCACATCAACATTGCTGGCCTTAAGAGTTTCAGCGGCCTCGAGTGCAGCACCAACGAGTTTGCCGATGGCCAGGATGCACACGCGCTTGGTTGGGCCGTCAACGAGTTTGCGCGCCTGTAGGCCTGAACCGATGTCGTTTTCGTCGACATTGCGAGCCAATCCCTTTGGATATCGAATAGCAACTGGGCCGGTATCGGCGAGCGAAATGGCATCGCTCAGCATTTGTTGCAAGTCTTGAGTGCTCGACGGAGCAAGTACGCGCATGCCGGGCACTTTGGAGAGCAGCGCCATGTCGTAAACGCCGTGGTGGCTTGGGCCGTCGTCACCCGTAATGCCCGAGCGATCGAGACAGAATATGACTGGCAAGCGATGCATTGCAACGTCATACACAACTTGGTCCCATGCGCGATTCAAAAAGGTTGAGTACAACGCAACGACGGGGCGCATGCCACCCATTGCCATGCCCGCAGCTGCAGTAACTGCATGTTGTTCGGCGATGCCTACGTCGAAGAAGCGATCTGGGAAGTGTTCTTGAAACTGAATCAAACCCGTTGGTCCAGGCATTGCGGCAGTGATTGCAACAATGCGTGCATCTTGCTCGGCAAGTTTGATGATGGTGTCTGCAAATGCTTCGGTGTAGCCAGTCGGCACAGATTTTGGTGGACCGTTGATCGGGTCAAACACTGGTGCGTCGTGCAAATGCTTTTCGTCGTCGTCTTCGGCGGGCGAGTAGCCACGACCCTTTTCGGTGATCACGTGAATGACGACTGGACCTTCTTCGACACGTTGTTCGGCTGCAGAAAATGCGTGTTCCATTGCTTCAATGTCGTGACCATCGATTGGGCCGATGTATCGGACACCGAGCGCTTCAAAAAATGCTGGCGGTTGTAAAAACTCTCGAATGCCGGCTTTGAAAGCTTCCATTCCTCGCTCGGCTTGTGAGCCGATCAGAGGAATATTTTTGAGAAATTTTTCAATCTTGCGTTGGCGCCGCACATACACAGGATTGATTCGAATTTTGATAAGTGTTTTGGAAAGTATTCCTGTTTTCTGTTCGCTCGGTGCACCTTGAGAAAGATTAGAAATTGTTGGGGCATAGCTACGACCATTGTCGTTGAGCACAATAATGACTCGCTTGCTCGAATGACCGAGGTTATTGAGCGCCTCGTATGCCATACCGCCTGTCATCGAGCCGTCACCGATGACCGCAACGATATGGTTTCGATCTGGTGTCAGACCCGCGTCGCGCGCAACGGCAAGACCGTATGCATAACTGAGCACGGTCGAGGCGTGACTATTTTCAATGAAGTCATGCACACTTTCTTCTCGACTTGGGTAACCAGAAATGCCACCTGCCTGACGCAATTGGCTAAAACCGCCACGCCTACCCGTAACAATTTTGTGAATGTAGGCCTGATGACCCGTGTCCCACAAGATGGCGTCGCGTGGCGAATCGAATACGCGGTGCAATGCAAGCGTGAGTTCAATTGCACCCAAGTTGGAACCCAAGTGACCACCTGTCTCGGAAACTGCAGCCACTATAAAATCACGGATCTCGGCGGCCAGCTGCTCCAGTTCGGTAGTGGTCAAACCTCGCAAATCGCTGGGTTGGCGGATTACCTCAAGAACCATGAGTTATTACGCTATCTGACGAACCTGCTGCGCTAATAAGGCGATTTGGGGTTGTGACTAATGAGACGGATGCGACGCCATCTGGGATGCAAGGACCTGATCGAGCCTGTTGTGATTCCAGTTGTGGATTCGGGTGCCAATTGCATAGCCGAGCGCAAACACCAGTAGCCCACCGAGCCCATCTATCCAATAATGATTAGCGGTAACGATGATGCAAAACAACGTCACAGTGGGGTACAGGGTGAGCAGTATGCGTTGCCACCTCTTCTTGACGATTGGCCACAACGCAAACGCGCACCATGTTGACCAGCCAATATGTAATGAAGGCATTGCTGCGTATTGATTAGAAAGTTTTGCAGCCGCACCGCTGTTGAAATGTAACGGGCCGCCATATATCTCAACAGTGTCTACGAAACCAAAATTGAGTGCGCCGTTGTAGTTGCGCATCTCATGTGGAATACATTCCCCACCAAAGTTGACACCATCTTTGGGGCACGGAGCATCGAGGAGTCGTGGTGGCATGAGTGGGAACAAAACAAAACCAATAATTGCCAATCCAGTCATCGCGGCCAACGTGTTGCGCCATTGACCGAATACATCGGGCCTGCGCTTGAACAACAAAATAAAAATGCCCAATGTCACAAAGAAATGTGCGGTGCCGTAATACGTGTTCATGACTTTGATGAGCCAAATATGTGGAAGGAAAAAATCCTGAATCGACTCTTCGTGGTAAAGACCAAGCGCTCGCTCGATGCGGATGACACGGACCGCATTCGTGAACGAATGGAGTGGAATATCGGCGCCATTGACGAACGCCGACCCAAATCGATTTCGAATCAGTGTGTATGTGGTATAAAACACAGCGACAATGAGCGCCTCTTTCCACCACAGGGTGCGATGGCGGTGCGACACGGCAATTGCAGTTGCTGGCTGAGGGCTGCTTGTCACATAAAAATTGTAGGCTGACGAGCATGACTATTAATGCGTCTATAAGCACCAGCGGGAATCTTGTTGAAGCCGATGTAATTGCCAAAGTCTTGGCCAAAGGTCGAGCAACTGGGGCCGAGTTTTCAGAGATTTATATAGAGGACAAGCGATCGACCTCGGCTGGGCTCGATGACGGCAAGGTTGAGCAAGTTACGAGTGGTCGCGACCGTGGCGCTGGCATTCGTGTAGTCGCCGGCGAAACAACAGGCTTTGCTCACACATCCGACTTGTCTGAACGTGGGTTGCTTGCAGCGGCCGAAGCAGCGGCAGCCGCAGCACGCCAAGGCGATGGTGGGGTGCACAAGATTGCTCTGCAGCCGTTGTTGCGTCATCCCGTAAATAACGTGCGCATTGCGCCAAGTGATGTGCCGAAGGCCAGCAAAGTTGCGCTACTCGAGAGGGCCAATGCTGCTGCTCGGTCGATCGACGGCGCAATCGTGCAAGTATCTGCCGGATACGGCGACTCGTACAAGCGCATCTTGGTCGCCAACAGTGACGGCGTGTTTAGCGCTGACGATCAAGTGCGCACATTGTTTCGTGTGAGTGTTGTGGCAACAGGTGATGCAGGAATGCAAACCGGTTACGACTCGCTTGGTCACACCATCGGTTTTGAAGTGTTTGATGAAAACGATGTTGAAGAGATGGCAATTCGTGCAGCGAAGCAAGCAATTGCAAAATTGCAAGCACGCCCAGCACCATCGGGTTTGCTTCCAGTTGTGATCAAGCAGGGCAGTGGTGGCGTGTTGTTTCACGAAGCATGTGGACACGGTCTTGAAGCAGACCTCGTTGGCAAAGGTGCAAGCGTCTACCGCGGCAAGATGGGCGAACTCGTTGCATCGCCACTTGTGACGTTGATCGACGACGGAACAATGAGTGGTGAGTGGGGTGCAATTGGTATCGACGATGAAGGTCATCCATCGCAACGCAATGTGCTGATTGAAAACGGAATTTTGACCGACTACATGTGGGACTTTTTGCGAGCACGTAAAGAGAACCGTCCTCAAAGCGGCAACGGTCGCCGACAAAGTTATGCAGACTTGCCAATGGTGCGCATGACCAACACATTTGTGACCAACGGAACCGAAGACCCTGATGACATTGTGCGCGCAACTGAGCACGGTGTGTATGTGGCCAAGCTTGGCGGCGGCAGTGTGGACACTGCAAGCGGCGACTTTGTGTTTGGCATGGTCGAGGCATACCTCATTGAAAATGGTGAGATCACAGAGCCGTTGCGTGAAAGCAACTTGATTGGTAACGGGCCACAGGTCTTGAAAGACATCGACTTGCTTGGCAATGACTTTGCAATGGGCAACCCTGGCATGTGCGGAAAAGATGGTCAGGGTGTGCCAGTGGGCGATGGTCAGCCAACTCTGCGCGTAAAGGCAATGACTATTGGTGGCACCGCCGCATGAGCATTGGCTCAGGAAATAGCTCTAGCAATAGCGTGCCCGACCTGCAAGCAATTGTTGACCGAGTGGTTGCAAAGGCCTCGAAAGGCGAGCAAATTGAGGCCTATGTCAGCCGTGGTGGCGAGACAGCAGTGCGCGTCTATGAAGGCGAAGTAGAGCATTTTGTTTCCGCTCAAAGCGAAGGCGTAGGCATTCGGGTCATTAAAGATGGTCGCACGGGCTTTGCTTATGCGGGCACGCTCGATGCCGACGCGATTGCTGAAGTACTTGCTGATGCACGCGACAACGTGGCATTTGGTACGCCCGACGAATACGCAGGGCTTGCTGAACCAGATGGTGTTGCTCAAATTCCGCAAAAGTTTTGGGACGACGAATTGGCTGGTTATGCAACCGCTGACAAGATCTCGCTGACGAAAGAACTCGAAAAACTTACGCTCGGCATGGACTCACGTGTGCGTGTTGAAGAATCCAATTACGACGATGGTTGGGGTGAAGTTGCGGTTGCTACCACAACAGGCATTCGCGAAAGTGGACGAGGCAACTCGTGTTACGTATCGGTGAGCACGCTTGCCGATGACGGTGACGAAACACAGACTGGCTTTAGTTTTTCGGTTGGCGACTCGCCAAATGAATTCAACTTGCCAAAAGCTGCGCGTGAAGCTGCCGAACGTGCAACACGTTTGTTGGGTGCTGTTAAGCCACCAAGCAAGCGCACCACGGTTGTGCTTGATCCATACGTGACGTCGCAGTTCTTGGGAGTGCTTTCGAGCACACTCAATGGTGAAAACGTTTCAAAGGGTCGCAGTTTTTTTGCTGACAAACTTGGCGAAACAGTTGCAGACCCGCGCATCACACTTGTCGATGATCCAACAAACCCGCTTGCTTACACCGCCACCGACATTGACGGTGAAGGCTTGGCTGCACGTCGCAATGTGTTGATTGAAAATGGTGTGCTCAAGATGTTTGTGCAATCGAGTTACAGCGCGCGTCGCACCGGCACAAAGAGTACGGGTAATGCAACACGTGGTGGCTTTGGCGGCACACCTGGCGTTGGTTGTTTAGCGATGCAATTGCAGCCAGGTACGCAGAGCCAAGAAGAGTTGATCAAGGGTGTTGATGACGGTGTCTGGATTCAGATGGTGCAAGGGCTGCACAGCGGTGTTAACCCAATCTCTGGCGACTTCTCGACTGGTGCATCGGGCATGATGATTCGCAACGGCGCAGTTGCCGAACCAGTTCGCGAGTTCACTATTGCTTCGACGCTGCAGCGCATGTTGCTCGACATCGTGGCCATTGGCGGCGACATCGACTGGTTGCCATCGCGTGCTGTGGGCTTGACGCTCGTGATCCGCGACGTGACTATGAGTGGTCAATAGCGGGCGGTCAATAGCCAGTAAATACCCCTGCAATACCCCTCTTGTAGCATATGTGCTACAGTTTGAAAATGACCGAAGTGCCTTCCCGCGAATTGCGAAATAACACGCGTGACCTCATCACGCGCGCAAACAAAGGAGAAAAGATCGTGATCACTGTAGACGGCATACCAATGGCAGAGTTGCAACCTGTTTCCGCAAAGCGCAGGTGGGTGCCGAAGGCAGAACTGGAGCACATCTTTTTTTCAATTGACCGCGGATTGATTGATGAAATTAACGAAGGGCTTCTGACGATGGCAGAGCTTGATCGACGATCTGATGCCATGTGGGATGGCACAAAATGACGCGCGGGTTGCTCGACACAAATATTTTTATCTCGCTTGAACTTGGTCGCAGCGTAAAGAGCCAGATGATTCCTGACGAACTAGCAATTTCTGTCATCACACTTGCTGAACTTGAATTTGGCGTCTACAGCGCTACTGATCAACAAACGAGAGCGAAGCGCATGGCGACATTTCGCAAAGTAATGGATTTTGAAGCAATAGACATTACGAGCGATATCGCAAGCATCTGGGCGGCAGTACGAGCCTCGGGTCAGGCAAAAAAATCCAAACTTTCAGAGAACGATGTTTGGATTGCAGCGACTGCAATCAACCAGGGAGTTCCACTCGTGACTCAAGACCGAGCGTTCGCGAGCATTTCGGACCTTGAAACCATTTTTGTTTAAGACGATCCACTAAACCTGTACCTATGCCGATCCTTCACGCAATCATCCTCGGGTTGGTGCAAGGGCTGTCCGAGTTTTTGCCTATCTCATCTAGCGGTCACCTGGCGTTGGTGCCGTGGTTATTTGGCTGGAATGACTTTGGCAATTTGGCCAATGGCGCCGCTGTAGAAAAAGCATTCGATACTTCATTGCATTTGGGCACTTTGCTTGCAGTGTTGTTTTACTTGCGCCAAGAGCTCGTTGGTTATGTACGCGAAGGTGTGCGCTTGATCATTGCCCCTAAACGCGCAGACAAACAGATGGGTCGAAGGGCGTGGTTGTTTGTTGCATCAGCGATTCCTGCTGGCATTGCCGGAGCAATTGGCGAACAATGGGTGACCGAAAAACTCGGTAAGCCAGTGATGATCGCTGTTTCGTTGATCGTGTTTGGACTTGTGTTGTTGTGGGCCGACCGCTTGGCTGGCGAGCGCACAGAAAGCTCATTTACGGCTCGTGATGCAATGCTGATAGGTCTTGCCCAAGTAATCGCCCTTAATCCGGGCACCTCGCGATCGGGCATCACTATCACTGCTGCGCGCAAGTTTGGTTTTTCTCGCGATGCCGCTGCACGAGTGAGCTTTTTGATGAGCGTGCCAGTAATTGGTGGAGCAGTGTTGTTTAAGTTGGCAAAACTTGCCAATGACGGCATACCTGAGGGTTTACTCACTCCAATGATTGTCGGCATTGTTACTGCGGGTATTTCTGGTTGGTTTGCAATGTGGGGAATGATGCGCGTGTTGCGCAGTCGTAGCTTTAATGGATTCGTTATTTATCGAGTACTTATTGGCACAGGTGTGTTGTTGCTCGCTGCTACCTCTGTTCGCTAGACAAGTTCGCTAGCTCGACACCACCAACGTTGCGTCGCCAATTGCTGCAGCGCTTGCAACTGCCGCAGACAATTCTGCTGGCACCGCGACTATGACGCCAATTGTGTCTTCAATCAGACTTAATACGAGTGCATCAGCAGCAAGCACTATGCCATTGGCGATGATGTCGACATGGTCGCCAACTTGCATTGGCGGTAGTGCTGCAGGTGGCACGATGGCCACTGATCGAAAACCAACCGGCAGTTGCAACTGTTTTGAAGTGCTGGTGCCAGTGTTGGTGGTGGTGAGTAATTCGCCAATCGAGATTGATTGTTGAGCGACTAAACCAGGTTGCAGATTGTGCAGGGCGGTTGGGGTAACTGCAGAGCGGGGAAGCGTGCGCAGACTAAATAACTGTGTGGTGATGATGTCGCCAGGTTCAATGTTGCTTGAAGCAATGAGCACTGGTGTGGTTGAACCAAGTGAGGCAGTTGCCGATTGCATGCGTCTCAACGTGGCAAAAAATGTCAACGCAGCACAACACACGAGAACTGCGATGACTTGTTGACGACGACGATTGTTGCGACACAACGCCAAATAGTTAGCAGCGCTCATTTTGCGTATGCGCACAATGACGGGGGCGATGGTGGCTACAAGTTTGTGAAGCGATGCAGGGACTAGTTTGTTGTTCATGCATTGTTGTGTGCGCGAGGCACACCAAAAATGCGGGAAAAACTGTGTTACGAAGCGGGTGTGCTGGCTGGCGCTGCAGGTGTTGCAGCAGGCGTTGTAGCGGGTGCTGCTGGAGCAGCAGATGTACTTTCGGATGCTGCGGGAGTCGAGGCGCTTGTTGACGAACTTGATGCAGTGGTTGTGCTGCTCGAAGTCGATTTGCTGTCGGTCTTATAAAAGCCACCGCCCTTAAATGAAACGCCAACAGGGGTGAAGACCTTTTTGACTGGCTTTACAACGTCGTCTTGGGGGTGGGCCAACTCGGTCAATGGGTCGTCGGTGAATGCCTGATAGACCTCAATCGTCTCGCCAGAGTCAATGAATTTGTAGACATACGTTGGCATCAGGTCAACAATTCTAGGATGCAAGGGTGGCAATGCACACCGCTGTTATCCCCGCTGCTGGGTTGGGGACGAGATTTCTGCCTGCGACCAAGGCGGTGCCAAAAGAGTTAATGCCAATTTTCGACACGCCTGCCCTGCAACTGGTGATGGATGAAGCAATTGGGGCTGGGTGTGACCACATCGTTGTGGTGTCAAACAAAGCCAAGAGCGGCATCGAGGCGTACTTGGCGCCTTCGCCCGACGTGGTCAAGCGTGTGCGCGACAGCGGTCGCACCGAATTGGCAGATCGACTTTCACTCATTGGCACCGATGTGAAGATCACCGTCGCATATCAAGATGAGCCGCGTGGCCTCGGGCATGCCGTTGCCTGCGCGCGCCAAGCAGTTGGTAACGAATCATTTGCGGTCTTGTTGCCCGACGAATTAATGGGCGATGCCTCGTTGCTGACACAGATGTGGCAGATGCACGATGCGGGGGGCAAATACGTTGTCGGTCTCAAGCAAGTGCCAATGAGCGAAGTGAGCGCATACGGTTGCGTAAAGACCACTGGCGCACCTGACAAAGACGGTGTCGTCACAGTGACTGGCGTTGTAGAAAAACCTGCGATCAACGAAGCACCAAGCGATCTCATCTTGATCGGCCGTTATGTTTTGGGCGCCGACATGTTTGACATGCTCGACACACTTGCGCCGGCAAAGGGCGGCGAGATCTTGCTGACCGACGGGCTTCTTATGGCGGCAACTGCAGGCAACTTATTGGGTGTGGTGAGCGATATCGATCGCCATGACACTGGTACGCCGATGGGTTGGTTGCAGGCAGTGATCGAGATTGCGCTGAAGCGCAAAGATGTTGGTGCAGAACTCTCCACATGGTTAGAAGGAAGATTCAAATGAGCAAATTACAAGTGACCATTGATCCAAAAGAAGTAGGCATGTCGGCAGAGCGACTCAAGCGCATTGACGAACACTTTCGGGAATATGTAGATGATGGCAGGTTGCCTGGCTACACCGTTGCTGTTGCGCGCTACGGACAAATCGCGCACGTGAGCACGTACGGCATGCGCGACATGGAAAGCAAACTTCCAACCGAACTTGACACCTTGTATCGAATCGCGTCGATGACCAAACCAATTACGTCGATTGCTTGCATGATGTTGGTTGAAGAAGGCAAATTGCAACTGACCGATCCGGTGAGTCGATTTATTCCTAAATTTCGCCATACCAAGGTGTATGAGAGTGGCACAGCAGAAAACCCAGTGCTTGCGCCAATGAACGAACCAATGCGCATTTGGCACCTGCTCACGCATACTGCTGGCCTTACATATGCGCATAATTACACGAGTGTTGTGGACGAGATGTATCGCAATGCTGGGTTAGGTTTGGTTTCACACGGTCGGGAGACGCTCGAAGAAATATGCGACCGCTTGGCAGACATGCCACTTGTTTTTGAGCCTGGCTCATCGTGGATCTACGGCGTGTCAACCGACGTATTGGGTCGCGTTGTCGAAGTTGCGTCTGGAATGTCATTGAACGACTTTTTCCAAACGCGCATATTGCAACCATTGAAAATGCAAGACACGAGTTTTTGGGTGCCGAGAGAAAAACTGTCACGTTTGGCTGCGGTGTACACACCAGACGAAACCGGGTTGAAGGCAGTGCGCTTGCCGTCGATGGAACAGTCGGTGCTCACGAAGCCATCAGCCTTTTCTGGCGGTGGTGGGTTGGTTTCAACCGCGTATGACTATTGGCGATTTTTGCAAATGCTAGAAAATGGTGGAGAGCTTGATGGTGTTCGACTGATCTCGCCAACCACTCTTGACCTGATGACAAAGAACCATTTGCCAAATAATCAAGACGTTTCGCAATTCGGCCGTGTCGTTGGCGAAGAGGTGTTTTATGACGGCCTCGGTTTTGGACTTGGCTTTGCTGTGGTGATTGATCAGGCAAAAACGAAAGTTGCTTGCTCCGATGGCACATTCAGTTGGGGTGGAATATTCAGCACTGCTTTTTGGATTGATCCTGTCGAAGAGATCACTGCAACTTTTTATACACAATTGATTCCTTCAACGACATATCCGATTCGCCCATTTTTGCGCAGCATGGTGTACGGCGCAATTATCGAATAGCGGTGGTTAGTCGGCGCGAGAAAATGCGCCAGGTTCGTCAATCACAAAACCAAACTCGTCAACACTGACTTCAACTGTTTTGTTTTGCGCCAGGCTGATGTATTGCCAGCGATGAGTGTCGAGTCGTGTGTACATCTGTGGCACCACGGTGACGCCAAGTGTCTCCGTGTCAACTGTGATTACGTTTTTAGTCGATGAATGCCCAACATGCAGCGGCAGTCTGTGAATCAGTATCGAGTTAGTAAATGGCGTGCCTGGCAAATCGATGTCGATACAGCCGTCCAGCTCGGTGCGGTGGTCGCCATTCATCTCGCCCCACCTGCCGTGACCATCGGTTGCGAGCCACAAGTCGGGCTCATCCATGTCACGAAACAATAAAAACTGTTGCACGACCCACATTGCCGACATGCGGATGACGAAGTGGGCATTTTCGGAACCCAAGACCCCGTTGGCTGTCCAACCCTCGTTTTCCCACAACAGATGAACCTCACTGAGATGACCCGAGTCGGCAATGGACCACCGTGCATCGTGACCCGATGAGGGCAGTGCGCCATAATTAGACATAGTTAGCCATACTTACAGCCTGTCACGCGGCGGTACCGTAACGAGTCCATGATTCCTATTGAAGAAGCACAAGCAGCCGTACTCGCAGCCTGCTCTCCCTTGACGCCTGTCGATAGCTCTTGCAAGCAGATGACAGGACGGGTGCTGGCACAAGATGTGGTGGCATCGGAAAATGTGCCGTGGTTTGCAAATTCTGCAGTTGACGGATTTGCAGTGCGGATGAATGATGTGCAACTAGTTCCTGTTGAGTTGCGGATTGTGGACACCGTTGCTGCTGGTGCTGAGCCAAAGATCGCGGTAAGTGCTGGCGAGGCGATCCGAATCATGACGGGCGCACCAATTCCGCCGGGCGCTGATGCGGTGGTGATGGTGGAGGATTCCGAAATTGTGAGTCCAGGTATTGTTCGCCTCACTCGTGCTGCGCGACCACACGAAGCAATCCGCGACGCGGGCAGCGACATCATGGCAGGCCATACGGTGTTTGTAGCCGGAACTGTGCTCAATGCCGCTGGCATCGGTGTTTTGGCCAGTGTCAACGCTCGAGTTGTACGCGCTTATCCACGAGCCCGCGTAGCGCTGCTGTCCACAGGTGACGAACTGATCAGTGATGGCTCACCGCTGAAGATCGGTCAAATTCGTGAAAGCAATATGACGATGTTGCATTCACTTATTGAGGCAACTGGATGTGAAGTGATCAATTTGGGAGTTGTTCGTGACGATGAAGTCGAAATTGAACGAGTTCTTCGCGAGGTTGTCCTGCGTTGTGATGCAGTTGTCACAAGTGGTGGAGTGAGCATGGGCGATTTTGATGTGATTAAGGCAGTTTTGTCACGCATCGCCACGATGAACTGGATGCAGATGGCGATTAAACCAGCCAAACCATTTGCGTTTGGACAACTCACTGCAGCAGATGGTCGTATTGTCCCGGTCTTTGGGTTGCCTGGAAACCCAGTGTCGTCACTGATCAGTTATGAACTGATTGCTCGTCCAGCGTTGCGCAAAATGATGGGGCACACGCGGGATTTGTTGCGACCACCAGTGCGGGCTTTGTTGGACTCTCCAATCATTCGTAAGTTAGATGGCAAGGTGCACTATGTGCGCGTGTTCGGTAGCTTTGAAAATGACGGCCGACTGCATGTGCGGGATACTGGACCACAGGGGAGTCACCAACTGGCTGCCACGGCGTTTGCCAACGGCCTTGCCTATGTGGTTGATGGAACCGGTCTAGACGCGGGCGCAGAGGTCGATGTCTATGTCATTGGCGACGTACTCGGGTAACCACGTGATGACCCAAATGAAATTGAGCCGTAGGATGTGTCCATGGAACTGATCGATCCATTTGGGCGTACCGTGCGCGACTTGCGCATCTCGATTACTGATCGCTGCAATTTTCGTTGTACCTACTGCATGCCTGCAGAGGGCATGAAATGGCTGCCCCACAGGGAAGTGCTGTCTTATGAAGAACTGCATCGCCTTGCATCTATCTGCGTAAACCACTTTGATGTCGATGGCATTCGACTCACCGGTGGCGAGCCGACTATGCGCGCGCACTTGTCCGTGTTGGTGCAAAAACTTGCGGGGTTGATTGTGCCTGCAACTGCCAACTCGCCGCGTGCAGGCAAACCAATCGATCTTGCGATCACCACCAATGGCGCAACGTTGCGACTCATTGCACAAGAACTGCGCGAAGCCGGACTCAAGCGCATCAACATCTCGATCGACACACTGAAGCGCGAACGCTTTTATGAAATGACGCGACGCGATGAACTCCAGCATGTGCTTGACGGCATCGATGCTGCAATTGCTACTGGTTTTTCGCCGATCAAGCTCAATGCTGTTGTGCAACGCGGCATTAATGATGACGAGATTGTTGACCTAGCAACCTTTGGCCGCGACAAAGGCGTTGAGGTTCGATTTATTGAGTACATGCCACTCGATGCGCAGGGCACATGGGAAAACAATCAGGTCGTTGGTCAAGACGAGATTGTTGCTGCAATTGCTGCTGTGTATCCGCTCGAGTTGATGCCAGCTCGCGGTGCCGCACCTGCCGACCGCTGGCGCTATCTGGATGGCAAGGGCACAGTTGGCGTGATTCCGTCAGTGACCAAACCATTTTGTGGAGACTGTGACAGAGTGCGCCTCACTGCAGACGGCCAATTTAGAACATGCCTATTTTCGACCAACGAGTTTGACTTGCGCGCAATGTTGCGCGAAGGTGCAAGCGATGATGCGATTGCCGCAGAGATTAAACGTGCGGTGGGCACCAAGTGGGCGGGGCACAACATCGGTAACGTGACGTTTGTGCGTCCACGCCGCTCAATGAGCCAGATTGGCGGATAAAAACATGGGTCCTAATCTGGGTAGTAATCATGTCTGATTTACGGTTTTCGCATCTCGATCCAGCAGGCAACGCCCGCATGGTTGACGTCACGCCAAAAGAGGCAACGCATCGTCGGGCGATTGCGCGTTGCAAAGTATTTATGAAACCCGAGACAACTGCTGCGATTGCCAATCGCGAAGTGAAGAAGGGCGACGTGATTGCAGTCGCTCGAGTGGCCGGCATTCAAGCCGCCAAGCGCACAAGCGACATGATTCCGCTGTGTCATCCGCTGCTCATCGGCGCAGTGCATATCAACTTTGAAATCGCCGACGACTTCATTGCTATCGAGGCTCAAGTCGACACCGTCGACCGCACAGGAGTCGAGATGGAGGCCCTGCATGCGTGCAGCGTGGCCGCCCTGACTATCTATGACATGTGCAAGAGCGCCGATAGGGCCATGGTGATCGGAGAGTTGACGCTGTGGGAGAAGTCGGGTGGCCGCCAGGGCCTGTATCGTCGCGAAGATCAGCAAACTCAATAGTTATAAGGGTTTTGGCTATAGCGGTAGATCAAATTACCTCGATGTTGTCCTATTTGTAGTCATTCTGTAATACACTCAATCCACTCATGAGCAAACTGATTTTGATCATCGTCGGCGCAGCGTGGCTGGCAGTGTTACTTCCTCCAATGATTCGAGCTAAGTTGCACGGCAGCCCATCCAATTCGGTGAGCAACTTCCGTCGCCAACTCAATTCGCTCGAGTCGTCGGGTGGCCGCAGCCAGCAAGGTCAGTTGCGCAATATGGCGCGCCCACTTGCACCGTCGCAGCAATATCGCAGTGCCACTGCTCGCACTTCGCGCCCACAACAGGGTGCCTTGAGCAACATCACTGGGGCATTGATTCGTCCAGAAGGTGTGCGCCATCATCGTGCTCCAGCAATGTTGACCCCGCAGGCCATGGTGCGCCAGCGCCGCCAAAACTTGGTAGTTGGCATGGCAGTCGTTACTGGTATCTCGTTGTTCTTGGCATTCACCACCGGGTCGAGTGCTTTCATCTACTTGTTTACGGTGAGCCTGCTTGCCTTGTGTGGTTACTGCTACGTGTTGGTGCAGTTGCGCATCAAGCGCGAAAACGAGCGGTACCTGCGTCAGTTTCGACGCGTCGCCTAAAGCCGCTGCCCGCTAGGGTTTGCTAGGAAATAGGGGCTGTAGCTCAGTTGGCAGAGCGGTACGTTCGCAATGTACAGGCCAGGGGTTCAATTCCCCTCAGCTCCACGCCAACGGCGACACAACACGAATAGGGGATCATCAAGTGGCACTGAGTTGGACAGAAGCGAACGCAGCAGTAACTGCGCCAGGACAAATCTTTGAATTGATCGACGCTGAAGTGATGGGCGTTAAGACACAAATTTTTAAGAATGCACCACCGCACCTCGGATTAGTTTTTGCTGGCGCACGTGGCCACGGTGACAAAACATTTTTGGTCTACGAAGGCGAAACGTGGTCGTTTGCAAAGACGATGGATCATGTTGACGCACTTGCAGCGCTACTTGTAAATACTTACAAAGTGAAAAAGGGTGATCGTGTGGCAGTTGCGATGCGTAACTACCCAGAATGGGTGATCTCGTTTGCTGCGATTATTTCGACAGGTGCAGTCAACGTGTCGATGAACTCGTGGTGGACAGAAGACGAAATGAATTTCGCACTCGAAGATTCTGGCGCGACCGTGTACATCTGCGACCAAGAGCGTTATGACGTTGGCGCTGCAACGTGTGCCAAACACGGAATCAAAGTGCTTGCAGTGCGCACCGACAAACCTATGCCTGCAGGTGTAGACAAGTGGGAAGAAGTGTTGCCACTTGGTGCCGCGCATCCCGGCGCAGAGATCAACCCCGACGATGACGCAACGATTTTGTACACATCAGGTACAACAGGTCGACCAAAGGGTGCGGTATCAACGCACCGAGCAATTGTCTCGTCGTTGATGGGCTTCTCGTCGCGAAATTCAGTGCTTACGCTCTCAGGCACAAAACTCAAAGAGGTAACTGGTCCAGAAATTCCAACATCATTTATTTTGATTGTGCCGCTGTTTCACGTAACTGGTTGCGTGCCCGTGATGATGAGCTGCTTTATTGCCGGCCTCAAACTTGCGATCATGTACAAGTGGGACGCCGAGAAGGCTCTTGAGATGATTGAGCGCGAACAGATCACCAACTTTGTTGGTGTACCAACGCAGAGTTGGGACTTGGTCAACTCACCAGCCTTCGACAAGTACGACACATCAAGTCTGCGTGCTGTGGGCGGCGGCGGTGCACCATCGCCAACAAGCCTCGTGGGCAAGGTCAATGACAAAGTCAAAAACGGAAGCCCACAATTGGGTTATGGCATGACCGAGACCAACGCATTTGGTCCTGGCATCACCGGTTCTGACTACTTGGCTCACCCAACTTCTACTGGTCGTGCAGTGTTGCCAATGCGCGTCGAGATTCGCGACGAAGAACTCAATCCGTTACCAGTTGGCAAGTCTGGTGAGATCTGGTTCTTCGGACCAATGTTGATTCGCGGCTACTGGAATCGTCCGGATGCAACCAAGGAAACGATTGTTGACGGTTGGTTGCGCTCGGGAGACTTGGGTCGACTTGACGAAGATGGTTTTGTCTACGTAGAAGATCGCGTCAAGGACATGATCTTGCGTGCAGGCGAAAACATTTACGGCGCCGAAGTAGAAAGCGCAATTTATGAGCACCCTGCGATTCATGAAGCTGCAGTATTTGGTGTGCCGCACGAGCGTCTTGGTGAAGAAGTTGCGGTTGCCATTTACCCCAACGACAACACGACCATTACCGCTGCAGAACTGTGGGCGTTTCTTGACAACAAGATTGCCAAGTTCAAGATTCCTACTCAGGTCTTGATCATTAACGAGCCATTGCCGCGCAACGCAGCAGGCAAGTTTTTGAAGCGCGACTTGCAGCAACAGATCGTTAAAGGAACCCTCGTTCCTACAAAACGATAATTATTGCTCTTCGGGCGGTCGTACGTGCCGAAACTGGACGAGTAACAGCAAGTCATAGGTGATCTTGAGTGCCGCGCATGCAAGTAGCGGCCACCCAAAATTGGATTGATCGAGCATCCATCCTGCAGCAATTGGGGGGAGTGCGGTTGCGAGGCTTCGCGGTACATTGGTGATGCTTGCCGCCGCTGCACGCTCTGGCGGAGTCACGACCGCCATCACATAGCTCTGACGTACTGGCACATCCATTTGCGAAAGCAGTCCACGCAAAATAAACAGTGTCATTGCAAGCCAAACATTTGGCATAAATACAACGCCTACGAGCAACAAGCTTGCTGGAATATGTGTGAAGACCATGGTGCGTACAAGACCAATGCGTTTGGCAATGTGCACCGAAAGCAACGAAGAGAATGCAGAGAGCACTCCAGTTGCAAAGAAGATTGCGCCCAATGTGCTGACGGCAAGATCAAATTTGTGAAAGACCCACAATGCAAAGATTGCTTGCGTAGCAAACCCGCCACCGAGTGAGTCGAGGCTAAACAGCACGGCAAGTTTGTATACGACACGCCGTGACTCGGTGAGTGCATGCGCGCTATTGGCTGGGTGAGTGTTGGCGTGGCTGGACAATCGTTGATATATGAACAGCACAACGACTCCTGTAAGTGCATACATTACGAACGTAGATCTGTAGCCGGTGAGTGAACTGTGGTTGTAGCGCAGGGCAATCCACAGTGGGATGCCTGCACAGAGTGCTCCAATCGAACCCACAAGCGCACCACTGAGGTTGTACAGGGCAAACATTGCTGTGCGATCTGTGTCTGAAACCGATTGCGAAACCGATGCCTGTTCCAATGGCAAAAACATGCTTACGTCACCAGCAGACGGATTCATCGTGCCCAAGAATCCGATGACAAGAAGCGCGACGAAGCTTGTTGTAACACCAAATGCAAAGCCGGTTGCGATCATGATGCACGATGCATAAATGAGCAGACGAGCTGGTGCAACGCGGTGAGCGATGAGGCCAGTGCCAATTGTGAAAATTGCCGAACCAAAAAGAGATGCGGTGATCACCGCCCCAATTTGTACGCCACTAAAACCAAGCGCGAGCAAATATGCCGGCAACATGACGTACACCATGCCATCGACAAACCCACGAATTCCTCGAGTGCCAATGAGCATTCGGCCATCAGTAGAGGCGCTTCCAGGTATGGAAAGCCAACCAGATCTCACATACGCACGGTAGTGGCTTCTCGCCAGACGCCCATGGCAAGTAGTGTCTTGTCACGTGCCACCAATTGATCTGACCCGTGATGACGGGGTGCGATACGACGTAGTTGCGATCGGAAACGCATTAGTCGACGTGATCGCCGCAGTTGAAGATCAGTTTCTCGACGTTGAGCAAGTTGTGAAGGGTTCGATGACGTTGGTGGATGCAGATCGTTCTGCGCATCTGTATTCGCGTATCACCAAGCCGACACAAACGAGTGGTGGTTCGGCAGCCAACACTGCGTACGGACTTGCAAGCCTCGGTGGGCGAGCGGGTTTCATTGGCAAGATTGCCGAAGACGACCTGGGTCGGGTATTTGGCAACGACATGAAGACAGTCGGTGTTGGGTTTCATCCAGGAGTCACTTCGACAACCGAACCAACAGGTCGTTGCATCATTGCAGTCACCCCAGACGGTCAGCGCTCGATGAGCACATTCTTGGGCGCGGCAAGTTTGCTTGACCCTGCCGATATTTCGCGCGAAGCGGTTGCGTCTGGCGCCGTGTTGTTTCTTGAGGGCTACCTGTTTGACCGTGATCTAGCAAAAGAAGCATTTCGCACCGCATCAAAATATGCCCATGAGGCTGGCCGCAAAGTTTCGTTAACTCTTTCGGATTCGTTTTGTGTTGATCGCCATCGCAGTGACTTCATGGCGCTCATTAAAAACGACATCGATATTTTGTTCTGCAATGAATTTGAGTTGCAGTCGCTCTACCAAACCGATTCATACGAAGAAGCCCTTGGCAAATTGCGCCATGATTGCGAGTTTGGTGCCGTTACTCGCGACAAGCGAGGCTCGGTTGTTATCAACGGCGATGATGTCGTACACATCGAGCCAGAGCCCGTAGATCAGGTGGTCGATGCAACTGGTGCTGGCGACATGTACGCGGCTGGGTTTTTGTTTGGCTTCACGCGAGGAATGAAGATTGAAGACTGCGGAAGGCTTGGTTCGCTTTCGGCATCAGAAGTAATTACGCATGTTGGTCCACGCCCGTTGGTGCAGCTGAGCAGTCTGATTCCAAACCACCTACGCTGATACTTATGGCAACTGATTCGCACGACAATCTCACAGTTCTTGGCTCGACGATTCGTCACGCCATTGACCACGTAGAAGTGTTTCCTGCGCCAGCACACGTGACATTGGTGCGATTTACTACTGATGAAGTGACATCGATTTGCCCGGTCACATCTCAACCCGACTTGTCACACGTAACAATCGAATTTAAACCCGATCAACTGTGCATCGAGTCAAAGTCGCTCAAGTTGTACCTGTGGCGTTTTCGCGACATGGCCGTGTTTGCCGAGGCACTTGCTGCCGAGATTGCAAACGAAGTGATGGTGACAGTTAAACCAATGTGGGTCAAAGTTGAACTCACGCAGCGACCACGTGGTGGCATTGAAGTACACGCAGTTGCCGAGCGCAACCGCTAAATAACTACGCTTCTTCGTCGGCTGGTACGAACTTCAATTTGAGGTCGCCAAGATTGATCAGCGTTGAAGCAACCCAATGTCCAAGAGCGCCAAAGTGGTCGTCGAGCACAGCGCTCGTGCCATCTTGCAAAGTTTCTTCTGCCAACTCGTATTCGCCTTCGTAGGTAATTTCGAGCGCAAAGTCGGTGTTGTCGCTAGAAGTTGGATGACTCATTTCGATCGTGATGTTGTCGCGCTCGAGTTTGCCATTGCCAACGACTGGGCTATACATGACGGCGACATCGTCGACAACTGAGGGGTCTGGTTGTTGTTCAAGTCGTTGAATGCGAAACACGACCTCGATTTCGATGGATGGATTGTGGTCAAGTATTTCTTCCACATACCAACTGCGATATGCGGCTTGGCTGCGACTTGGCCAATTAAACGTGATGTGTGCAACTACCCGAGGTGGTTGACCTTCACCGGGCAAGCCATAACTCGTTTCCCATACCAAGTCACCGAGCAAGATGTCGGACTGCAAATGTTCTTCAAACGCTTGACGCTCAAGAAATGCATTGCCAAAAGCGTCGCGAAGAGCACTGATTGCATCGGTGAAGACATGGTCGAGCATGCGTATTTAGGGTACTCGCTAACCTTGAGCCATGGCACTGGTCTTACTTGAAATTGCAGATGGTGTAGCAACACTCACACTCAACAACCCAGACGAGCGCAACACCATGACTGCGCCGATGGTTGCCGAGATTGTTGTGGCAATGGACCGCATTGAAGGAGACAGTGCAATCGGCGCACTCGTGGTGACAGGTACCGCCCCAGCTTTTTGTGCAGGTGCCAATCTTGGCAATCTGGCAGAAGCCGATGGTGAATCTCTCGGAGTGATCTATGAAGGTTTCTTGCGCATTGCGCGAAGCCCGTTGCCAACGATCGCAGCAGTCAACGGTGCTGCAGTTGGGGCAGGAATGAATTTGGCACTCGGTTGCGACGTGCGCATCGCCGCAAAACGAGCCAAGTTCGATACACGATTTTTGCAACTCGGCATTCACCCCGGTGGAGGCCACACATGGATGCTGCGACGTATCGTTGGACCACAAGTGACTGCAGCAGCGGTGCTGTTTGGCGAAGTGCTCGATGGTACTGAAGCACAACGGGTTGGCCTCGCGTATCGCTGTGTTGAGGATGCAGACTTGCTTGCCGTCGCGCACGAGATGGCGGCCCGTGCTGCGAGCGCACCACGCGAACTTGTGATTGAAACCAAAAAGACTCTTGCCACTATGGCGGATGTGCAAACACACCCAGACGCCGTGGCGCGAGAACTCACGCCGCAATTGTGGAGCACCCGCCAACCCTGGTTTGCCGAGCGTTTGGCTGCGCTGCAAGCAAAAATCACCAAAAAGTAAGTACGAGTAGCTGATAGCGCCAAAGTCGCGCGGGTGTCGGTCGTGGGTGTACAGTAAAACTAAGGGGAGCTAGCAGTGTCGAATTCGTCAGTATCGAGAGATATGAAAGGCGGGGGAAGCAATGAGCAAGCGTCACAAACACCGACAAGTGGTGTTGCCACCAACAATTGAGACTCGGGCGCACGCCCACAATGAGCGTCACCGAGTGAACTCAGAGTTGCATCTGGTGACCAACTTGGTGAGCCACGGGGTAGACCCCGATGATGTCATTGAACCTGGTCCTGCGTGGAAACCGCTGCATCATCATGATGCGGAAATTGGTATCGAGCAATCACGCAAACAAGTCATCAAGCATTGGAAGACAAAAGCTTGGAAGCGACGCAAGGTTGTGCGCAAGCAGCGAGTGCTCGAGATAGAACATCTGCGCGACATCGCGTAAATATTTCTAGAACTTAATTTTTATTGCAGCCACTCAGCGCTGAGCTGGTCCTGGCGTTGCTGCCATTCTTCAACCGTGAATCCGTAGCGCACGTGGTCTTCCCACACGCCATTGATTTCTAGAAAACGTTCGGCCAAACCCTCTTCGCGAATGCCAAGTTTTTCCATCACACGACGACTGTTGTAATTGCGCGGAATGATGCAGATCTCCATGCGGTGCAAGCCGAGGTCTTCAAACGCATATTTTGAAACCACGAGCACTGCTTCTGACATGAAGGCATTACCGGCGCGAGCCTCATCAATCCAATAACCAATCGTGCCGCACTGCATTGCGCTGCGTACAACGTTGTTGATATTGACTTCGCCGGCAAATGAACCTTCAATAAAAATACCGAATGCATACGAGCCGCCAGACTGGCGCTCGCGATCGCGAGCGACACAGCGATTGTTGAACGCATCGCGATTGGTTGAAGGGTCTGGAAGGTGTGCAGCCTTGATGGGCTCCCATTTGCCGAGCCATTCGCCGTTACGGTGACGCACTTCGCTCCACGCTTCAAAGTCTGATGCAGTGAGCGGCCGCACAACAATGCGTTTGCCATACAGACGCAGTGGTGCGCCTGCTGACGTGACGACGCTTGCTGGGTGCAACTGGTGACTAGATGGCGAACTCATTGTGGATCCAGTATGTGTTGCACAACGCCGTCAAGCAAATTGTGCACAGACACGGTGAGCGAGGGTATGCGCAGGCGGCGCATAATGCCAACGAGTGCGCAACAGCCACCCACGATGACATCGGCGCGTTCGGTTGGAAGCCCTGGGTTTGATTTGCGATCGGTAAGAGACTCGGTGGCAAGAGTGCGAAATACATCTTCGGCGGCTTCTCGTGTGAGCGTCATGCCATGCAATGCAACAGGATCAAATCGGGCAATGCCCAACTCGACGGCGGCGATTGTGACGATGGTGCCAGCAACGCCTACAACTCTGGTCGCTTCAAGCACTTGTGGTTGCTCACGTACGAGATCATCCATGAAATCGGTAACGAGACCGATCGCATTGGTGAGTTCTTCTGGTTTTGGAGGGTCGCGTTGCAATTCGGTTTCGGTGAGCACAACTGCGCCAAACGGAAAACTAACAGTGTGTTGCAACTCGTTACCGACACCGATCATGACTTCGGTTGAGCCACCACCAATGTCGACAACGATGGTGGTTCCATTGTGCGGCTCGAGTTTGCTGAGGGCTCCGCGATATGCGAGTTGTCCTTCTAGGACACCTGAGATGATTTCGGGACGCTTGCCCAGAACGGTTTGGGCTTGATCAAGAAATGTGTTGGCATTAGATGCTCGACGGCATGCCTCAGTTGCAGTGACGCGAAAAGTTTCGACATTGTGTTGTTTGAGTAGTGATGCATAGATGGCAAGTTGCTGAACAGTTGCAGTAATCGCACTGTCGTCAAGCAGTCCAGATGCAGCGACACCTTTGCCGAGCCGGGTCACGTTTGCTTCACGAACAATCTCGTTACCGTCTGGATCAACAATCAATAAATTGGTGGAGTTGGTACCGATGTCGATTGCCGCAACGGGCGAAGTGAAAACGGGGCGAGCCGGCGCGTTGTTTACAACTACGTAATCGTCTCGCGAGACATCTAGTTTGTCAGCCACCCATTGACCCACCGGGTCATCACCCACTGCAAGCCACCAACCGAAATGTGCATGCAAGCATTTGACTCCCACGCGCGTGCCACCAACACCGCCAAAGGGTCGAGGGCCAGTGTGGGTTGAGTCGATTGCGGCGTCGCGTTCGGCTGCGTAACGATTGTGAGTTTCTTCGAGAGCCGTTGGGCCAATGTCGGCTTCGGCTTGATTGACGCCACCGCTTGCTTCGAGTCGTCCAACAATTACTGTCTCGTGCTCGCCCAATAACCAATATCGCGTTGGCATTGGCGTTCCGTCATCGAGAAATGGGGCGTTGCGCAACACCACTGGATCACCACTTTTTGTGCGAACAACGATTTCAAATTGTCCTTGGGGAACTCGACCCAAAAGCTCGCCGACTCTGGCAATGTCGGCGGGAGTCATGGGCTACAAAAATTTGATTGCGGCAATCACAACCGCAACGAGTGCAACGACAACGGGAATTGCGCGCTTGAGTATTGGTGCACCCGCAGTGCCGAGTAGATCGAGTGGCGCAACTTCGGCGCTCTCAATCTTGCGAATTTCTGGGCTTGCAGCAGCAACTGTTGTTGCCGCTGGCGCAGTAGTTGCCGCTGGCGCAGTAGTTGCCGCTGGCGCAGTAGTTGCCGCTGGCGCACTGGCAATCAACTGGTTGAGGTTTTCTGAAAATTGTTTCAGCAGTTTGTCGCTCACGTCGGCAAGTGCGCCACGACCAAACTGTGCGACTTTGCCCGAGATGGTGAGGTCGGTGACCACGGTGCATTTTGTGGATGTTGGTGTGATCGAGGTGAGTTGGGCGGTGATAATTGCAGATGCTGTGCCCTTACCCGTGGTGTCGCGACCTTCGCCTTTGAGTGAAGCGGTGTGGGCTAGATCATCGCGCGACACAAAACTTGCCTGACCCTTGAACTGAGCAACGATCGGACCGACCTTGATCTTGACTTGACCGCGGTATGTATCACCCTCAACTTCGGTAAGTTGCGCACCTGGCAAGCATGGCGCAATTCGCTCGAGGTCGGTGAGAATTACCCATGCGTCATTGACTGGCACATTGACGATGAACTCGTGATTCAGATCCATTACACACTTCTCCGAGATTCGACAATAAGTTTGCTTGCTTGTTCGAGGTCTTCAATCGTGTCGATGTCGATTGCTGATCCTGTACAGGATACTTCACTGACAAGTTGATGATGAGAGCGCAATAAGTTGCGCGCACCTTCGTCGCCTGTTGTTGGCAAGTGCGACCACATCTCTGCATGCAACTTGACGGGGTTGCCACGCTTGGTGTCGTATGTCGCTACTGCAAGCGGGGAAGTGCTGCTTGCAACACGTTGCCAAGCACTCGGCGGAACGCACGGTTGATCGGCGAGACCGATGACCACTGCCTGCGCGCCGAGCGATGCGGCAAACTCAATTGCGCAGTGCACCGAACTTGCCATGCCGGTCGACCAATTGGGATTGTTGATCGAATGTGGCAGACCCCATTTTGTGATGGATGCCTGCGCCTCGTCACTGAGGGCAAAATCGAGCGGCAGTGGCGTTTTGCCGGTCACCACGACCACTGGCCCGATGCTGGCTTCGATGGCTGATTCGATCGCCCAGTGGTACACAGGGCGCCCCTGAGCGACGCTCAGCAGCTTGTGGGTCGATCCAACGAATCGGGTTCCACTGCCTGCAGCGAGCACTACAGCAACGGTGAGAGACCCTGTCATACCCAATGTCTACTTGGGTTTTGGAGGATCCCCAAATATTACAATTAGATGACATAAAATGTTACTGAAGTGACATATGGCGAGTTATCGCCCCCGCGAACTCCACCGCCCCCCGGTTGAGTCAGGGCCAGCCTGTCACCCCAAACCATGACCACAACACATGTCTATACGCATATTCGCAGGTATGTCTGTTTAGGGCTTGTTGCGGCAGCTTTTGTGATGTTTGGATTGCCTCAACAAGTATCTGCCAAACCAATGCCACAAAGTCAAGAGCGAGTGATCGCACAGTCCGCACAAGAAGCGGTAGCGCTTTTTGACTCGTTTACTGAACTCAGTGCGGCAGACCGGAGCGATGTTTTCTCTGCGCTTGTTGCCGACATTGCAAGACAGGCAGCAGTTTTTTTGGGAGTAGATGTGCGATTGACGCAACAGTCTTGGTTGCGTGCAGATATGGCGCACAAACTTGCATTGATGAATGATCTCACTCAACTTGGTGTGCCCTACAAAATTAATGCTGCAACCGAAAACGTTGCTTTTGATTGTTCGGGACTCGTTGCATTTGCATGGGGAAAAGCAGGGGTTGCACTCTCGCGTGGGTCCTCAGCACAATTTGCAAGCGCCACACTTGTGAAAGTCGAAGAAGCGCAGCCCGGTGACTTAATTTGGCGTCCTGGTCACATTTCGATGTACTTGGGAGTGCCAAGCGCTGTTTTGCAAACGCCATATTTGGGCAGAAGTGTTGAATTGCAAAAGATGAACGACCGCATTACTTCTTGGGTGAAATACGCAAATCCATTGATATGAATTTTTTGTAATTTTATTTGTGAATTGGTCCGTCACTATCGCGTAGCGATGGAGCACCGCGGCCCGTGCGCCGCGCAATAATTTCTCCAACAATTGAAATTGCTGTTTCTTCTGGAGTTCTCGCACCGACGTCGAGACCAATTGGAGACATGAGTCGAGACAGTTGATCTGAGCTTGTAATGTCTACCTCAGCAAGTCGCTCAAGCCGCTTGGCGTGTGTTTTACGGCTGCCCATTACACCGATGTAACCAACGTTGGTGGCAAGAGCACCTTGCACTGCAGGCACATCAAACTTTGGGTCGTGGGTCAAAATACACACTGCATCGCGCGAGGTCAGCGCTGCGCCGCGCTGAGTAAATAACGGTGCTGGCCATGAGACCAAAACTTCGTCGGCCATTGGAAAACGACGGCGAGTAGCAAAAACTTCGCGGGCGTCGCACACGACCACGTAATAGCCGAGCACTTTTGCAACCTTGGCAAGCGCGGCAGTGAAATCGACGGCACCAAAAATCCACATTGTTGGTGGTGGAGAAAATGCTTCGATAAAAACACGAACGGTTGGCGTGTCTATTAAGTCTTCTGGAGTTGTTTGACCCTGCGGACCATAGTGACGCACGCCTGTGCGTCCGGCTTCAACTTCGCCCAGTGCATCGCGAGCAACGACACGATCGAGTTCGCTATCACCAAGCGTGCCAACTGCATCTGTCGACGGCGAGACGAGCATCGTTGCGCCAACATGTGGACCATTGATGACAGTGACGAGTGCAACCGGAATATTGGAGCGCACTCGTTCGGCAAAAATGGGGTAAAGCGATACTGGTTGGAGCGACATGATTTACCAGGTGAGGGGTGCGATGAAAAGATGAATAATGCCGCCGCATGTGAGACCCACTGCAAATGCTTCGTCATCTGAGTAACCAAACTTGACAAGACGGGGTTGTTTGTCGCCGCGCAATATCTCGAGTGCCTCAGCAACCACTGCGCCTTCAACGCATCCGCCACTCACCGAACCAACAACTTCGCCGTCTTCATTGACAGCCATTGCGGCACCGGGATCGCGCGGGCCAGAGCCTTCGATGTCGACTACGCGAGCAACTGCAATCTGTTTGCCTGCCTGCTGCCAGCGCTCGATGTCGTTCAGTAGTTCACGCATAGGTATCAGTCAATCGTGAGAAATCACTCGAGTGAGATGCTCGAGAGCCTGTATGGAATGGCCCTCTACAAAGTCGTCCACATAGGGCAGTGCTGCAGCCATGCCCCGAGCAAGTGGCGCATAACCAGGAGTGACTTTGAGTGGGTTGACCCACACAACCCTGAAGGCAACTCGTTGTAAGCGCTGCATTTGTTCGGCAAGAACCTCCGGGCCACCTCTGTCCCAACCATCGCTGAGCACTACGACAATTGCGCCGCGAGCCATTCCGCGCACGCCCCATGTTGCATTAAATTTGCGCAGGCTTTCGCCGAGTCGTGTGCCTCCGCTCCAGTCGGGCACTTGTGCTGCAGCGCGAGTAAGTGCTTTGTCCGGGTCGCGGCTATTGAGCTCTTTTGTTAGCCGAGTGAGCCTTGTGCCAAACGTAAATGCCTCTACGCGTTGCCTGCCGACAACGGCTGCGTGCATAAAACGAAGAAGCGCTCGCGCGTATGGCTCCATGCTGCCCGAGATATCGAGAAGCACAACGAGTCGACGTTGGCGCTCACTTGGTTTGCGCCAGTGCAAACGAGCAGGCTCGCCACCAAACGCGAGAGATGCGCGAACAGTGCGACGCAAGTCGTGTCGAGAACCACTGCGTTTTGCATGTGTGAGGCGTAGTGATTGTCGGGGAGGTCCAGCGAGACGAAGTTGATGCATGAGTCGCTGCGATTCGTGCAGTTCTTCGTCGGTGTATTGAGCAAAATCTTTGCTGCGCAATGATTCGTTTGCGGTAAAGCGCATTTGCAATGTCTGATTTTCATCTTGCGCATCAGCATTATTTTCGTCTGGACCATCTTCGTCGTCAAGTAACAGCGTGATCTTTTGTGGCGGGCCGTCTTCGTCAACGTCTGTCGCATTACGGCGTTCCCAAAAAACTGCAAATGCTCGGTCGAACAGTTGCTGATCTTCTGGTCGATGCACCAATGTGGCCCGCCCAGCCCAATACACATCGTCACGTTTGGTCATCGACACAACATCGAGTGCTTGCACAAACGTAATCACCGAATCGATAGGCACGCTGATGCCCGCGCCGCGCAACACACGCGCAAACGAAACTGCCATTTCGTCTGCCGATGAGCCAGCAGACTGCTTCAGCGCTGTTGACATAACTAGTGCGCTCTAGTTATGCGACAAGCCGCGGTCGAAGGCTTGTTTCACAAGATCGGCAATGCCCGTTTCGCGCACACGTTCGTGATCTTCGCGGTACTTAAGCACTGTGCCAAGCGTTGCGGCAACGCTGGTCTCATCGAGTTCGAGAATTCCGAGTTGACCAAGCGCGGTTGCCCAATCGATAGTTTCGGCAACGCCAGGTGGCTTGTACAAATTGAGACCACGCATTGCTTCAACTGCTGCAGCAACTTGCCGTGCAAGTGACTCGGCGATTTGCGGAACACGTAGCCGAACGATGGCAACTTCGCGCTCAAAATTTGGATGTTCAACCCAGTGATACAGACATCGACGCTTCAGTGCGTCGTGCACATCGCGCGTGCGATTGGAAGTAAGCACCACGATTGGCGGGGTAGTCGCACTAAATGTGCCCAGTTCGGGAACTGTGATTTGAAAATCGGAAAGAATCTCGAGGAGATATGCCTCAAACTCGTCGTCGGCTCTGTCGATTTCGTCGATCAAGAGCACTGCAGGAGTAGTGCGATTGTCGATGGCGCGCAACAGTGCGCGCTTGATCAAAAACCTTTCGTTGTACAACTCGCTTTCAAGGAGCGAAGTGTTTTTGGACTTTGCCTCACCAGATGCTTCGGCTGCGCGCAGGTGCAACAACTGACGCGAGTAGTCCCAGTCGTACACAGCCTGCGAGGCATCGATGCCTTCGTAACACTGCAGACGAATGAGTTCACCGCCTGTCATTGCCGCAATCACTTTTGCTAATTCTGTTTTTCCAACACCTGCTTCACCCTCCAATAAGAGAGGGCGCTTGAGCGACAACGCCAAAAAAACTGCAGTCGCGAGGCCTTCATCGGCCAAATAGCTTTGCCCACCGAGTGCGTTTCGTACTTGGGCCACCGATGTGAGTGCGGGCAAACTCATTGACTCACTGTAGAGGCACGAGGGTTACGAGTCGAAGCCCAAACCCAGCCGGTCGAGGGTGCGCAGCCAGAGGTTGCGTTTGCCCGTGCGGTCTTCACGACTCAGTGCCCAGCGCGTTGTCTGAATGCCGATAAAGCGAAATGGCTCGGGTGGAAACGGGAGCGGCTTGCTTTGCACGAACTTAGTTTGAGTGGCTTGGGTCTTGCGTCCGTCGAGCAAATCGAGCATGACTTCGGCACCAAAACGCGAACTTGCCACGCCAAGGCCGGTGTAGCCGATTGCGTATGCAACTCGGTTGCGCATTGCTTGGCCCCAAAACACGCTGTAGCGACTGCATGTATCGATGGCGCCACCCCACACGTGTGAAAACTTGACGCCTTCAAGTTGGGGGAAAGTTTCGAAGAAGTGTTGCGACAACTTTGCCCAACTCTCTGGACGAGATTCCAAATCAACACTCATTTTTCCACCGAAGAAATACATGGCGTCGTAGCCACCCCAGAGAATGCGATTGTCGGCAGTGAGTCGGTAATAGTGAAACTGATTGGAGATGTCGGATAAACCTTGCCGATTTTTCCAACCCAAACTGTCCAGTTGCTGTGCGTTCAGTGGCTCGGTAACGAGGCAGTAGTCGTACACCGGTGCGATGTAGTTGTGCATGCGCTTGAGTAGCGGTTTGAAGGCGTTGGTGGCGAGCGCAACATGTTTGGCTTTAATGTCAGCCAATGCTGTTTCGATTGAGACGCCGCTTCCCGCATAGTCGAGACCAGTTGCTCGCGTGTCTTCATAGATGCGCACGCCAAGACTTTCGGCCGCACTTTTGAGCCCCCACACGAGGCGTGCTGGATCAACGAGTGCGGCGGTGTCTTTGCACCACATGCCGCCAGTAAAAATTGGAGATGCAACTTCGCGTTGCACTGCTTGTTGATCGAGCCATTCAACTTTGTGACCCAACTCGAGCAGTTGTTCATAGTCTTCACGCATCTCGTCGAGATAGTTGGCAGAATGACGCGTGCTCGCAATATCAATCACACCGTTGCGCTCAAAGTCGCAGTCGATGTTGTAGCGACGAATTGCTGCCTCAATTTGATTGAGGTTTTCAAGCCCCAAATCTTCAAGCAGACCAACTTCTTTGGGGAAGCGTTGTTGCGCATTGGCTATGCCGTGCGTGAGGCTCGAATTCATAAAACCGCCATTGCGACCGCTCGCTGCTGATCCAACTTCGTGTGAGTCGATCAGGATGACATCGGCTGACGGATTGCGTTCTTTGGCCAAGATTGAAGTCCAAAGGCCCGTGTAGCCACCACCAACAATGCACAAGTCGCACGAGTCGTCGCGCACGAGCATCGGATTGGAGTCGGGTTCGTCGACATCTTCCATCCAATACGGATACGGCTCAGCATCAGCGATCGCGTCCAGAAAGCGTTCGTCTTCTTGATACCCGGCCATGGGTTTTCTCACCACCTAACAGCACCAAGTTAGCACCAGCCGCAGTAGCGTTTTCGGCTATGGATCTTGGAATTAGCACGCGAACTGCTGCGGTTGCTGCTGGTTCTGCAGGTTTAGGTTTTGCAACTGCGCAGGCACTTGCTAATGAGGGAGTGCGAGTAGTTATCTGTAGTCGCGATGCTGTGCGTGTGGCCGAAGCCGCAAAAGCTATTGGTAACGGTTGCATTGGCGTCGTTGCGGATGTTTCGACCGGTGAGGGCGGTGCGAAATTTGTGCGCGAAGCCATTGCGATACTTGGACACATCGATATTTTGGTGGCAAACGGTGGGGGACCACCAGCGGGAAACTTTGCATCAACAGATTTAGATGCGTACCCAGCCGCTCTTGAACAAAACTTGTTGTCAGTGATTGGTATGTGCAAAGAAGCATTGCCCGGCATGCAGGAGCGCAAATGGGGCCGCATCGTTGCTATTACGTCAGTCGCCGTGCGTCAGCCAATGGCAAACTTAATTTTGTCTAACACTGCACGCGCTGGGGTGACTGGATTTTTGAAAACAGTTGCACGTGAAGTTGCACAAGATGGGGTCACGGTCAACACCGTGCAACCTGGCATTCATGCAACCAGTCGAATCACGCAGTTGTATGGAGCGACACCGGATGCGTCGGCGCTCGGTATTCCTGCCGGGGTTGCAGGAAGCCCTGCAGACTTTGGTCAGGTAGTTGCGTTTTTGTGTGGTGAGGGTGCAAAGTTTGTGACCGGTGCAAGTTTGCAAGTAGACGGTGGATCATATGGAGGGTTGTTGTAATGCTGCAGCATGTCGTGGCAATCACGTGGAATAATCAGGTGCCACCGAACTATGCAGAAACCGTTTCAGTTGTGCTGCAAGAAATGGCATCGCATATCTCTTCGGTGCGTGAATATCATTGCGGGCCCGACTTGGGTGTGTCGACTGCTGTTAATGCCGACTACTTGATCGTGGCAACGTTTGACGATGTTGATGGATGGCGTCAGTACGACGAAGATGCATCACACAACGAGATTCGCGCCAAGTACTTCAAGCCATACATTGCGTCGCGAGCATCGGCTCAAATAACTTATTAAATACTTTCATTGCGCAAAATCGTCCAGAATTCTCCCGAATTCAGCATTGACGGGTACATGCGTTCGATCCTGAGCTTGATCAGCCCAAGATCATAAAGATCTTGAATGATCGATTGAAATGTGTCGGGTGTGAAGTACCAAGCATGCTCATCTTTGATAACGCCTTTGCTTGTCCGATAAATTTCCATCGCAATGTTTAGTCGATCAATTCGATCTGAGTTTGGGAACTCTGGATTGTGGGCAGGGTCGCCGTGGTTTTCTTTCCAGTGCTCTATTGGATCGTTGTGGGTCATTAAAAGTCGAGACTCGAGTAGTGACTCTGCTGTGTGGCTTGCTCTTTTATCGAGATGAGCAGCCAGCACATCGGTGATGGTCGATGGTGTCATGAAATGATCAAAGCAATATCGGTGATCTGGAATCAAGACGAAGTACCGGCCACCTTCTATAAGAATATGGTCAACCTGATTCAGGTGATGCACCAAGTCCGGCTGATGTTCGATGGCGTGGCTGGAGAGCACGACGCCAAAATGTTCATCTACACAGGAAAGATCTGATGGCTGTGCAACCCAAGTAATGTCGGGAACCTCTTCGGGGTTCATACCCACGGCTGGCGCGCGCTCACGCAATTCATCAGTGGTGTACACATCAACATATTTGACGCGTGGCCCCTTTACCAACGGCCGAGCGTATGGACCAATCTCTAATGTTTGCATTCCTACTGGGATAAGTTGGACGAAAGCAACCCTGTCGTACACTTGGTGGCATCTTCGACCTTGTTTTTTGCCCACTGTTTGATAGTGATCCCATAACTCGTTATCGCTGAGTGACGCGATCTCGGGATAAATCGTTCGGTATACCCATGCTTCAAATTCGAGTGGAATCGCATCAATCTCTCGTGCACGACCCTTTGGTGGAGGAAGAAAAGCCGACAAGATGCGCCTTCGCAATGCTCGCAACACACGGGCAGGAGAAAATCGAGAGGTAACTTCCATTGGGTCAGACGCTACTTGGTCGGTGGCGCTCCCATTTACTAGCGAGCCAACAGGACACGCCTACATAGAGCCAGCCAGCCAAAATGTCGGCAACATAGTGCTCGCCGAAATAGACAAGACAAAGAGCCATACTTGCTGGCAATGCAAGCGAGATGACTCGCAACCACTTTGGCATGTATGGGAAGAAGAACAACACAACCAAGAGTGCACACGCCGCATGCAACGAAGGCATTGCTGCATACGGATTGGTGATAGCAGTACCGCGGTCAAACACTTTGCTCACCGACTTAATGCCCATGTGCGACCATGCGCGAGCGGTGATGCGCTGTAGCGGCGCAATATAACCCTGTTTGGCTGCGAGCCAAGGTGGCGCAACTGGAAATGCTGCAAATGTGGCGCATGACAAAAAGAACAAGATGCTCAGTCGGCGCACATAACGCACCCACATGTCACGATTAAACCACCACTACAACACTGCAACTCCAGGCGGAAAAATAAAGTGCGTCATGTAGGTGACAGCCAGCGGGTATTCGTACCAACTGAGAACTTTCGAAATGTTGAGGTGCTGTTGCATCCACACATTGGGATCTGTGCCAAAAAAGAGTGCGCGGTCAAAGTTGCGTACCGCCAAATAGGAGATGGGGCGACCCAGTTGGTCGGAAAGACCACGGCTGTATTCGTATGCAAACAGCATTCCGGTAAAGATTGACCAGTCGCGCAACATCGCAAATTGGTCTTTCCACGACCTACCAACGTTGGCAAAAATAAATGCGACGAGTACCCAACCTGTGACCGCAATGCGATCAATGGGTAATCCAAAACGCTTGATCGACCATGCAAACAGCGCTAGATACAGCGCAATAGCAACTACACGCGTGCGTGTTGGTTTACGCCGAAGAAAGGTTGTTACTGACAGATTTACGAGTTTAGTGAAATCGTTATGCCGACGCTTTTTCGAGTGCGCGACGCACAAGCACTTTGGCTAAGTGCACACGGTATTCGCTCGATGCGTTTAAGTCATCTTGTGGCTCGGCCTCATTGGATGCGAGTTGGGCAGCGTCGGCAACTGATGCACCCGACTTGAGCGCTGCTGAGACACTTGTTGCCAAGATTGGGGTGCTGCCCATGTTGACAAGTGCAACGCCAGATGCGTCTTTGCTGCGCCATGCAGCCACACCAACGATTGCCCAGTCTTGGGCACGGCGATTGAACTTCTCGAAACCCCACTTTGCACCATTCATTTTTGGCACACGAATTTCGGTGAGCATTTCGTCTGGCTGGAGTGCACTTTCAAGGAAGCCTTTGTAGAAGTCGGCTGCGGCCATGAGTCGTTCGCCCTTCGGGCCTTGCACAACGTACGTCGCACCGAGTGCGAGAGTTGTTGCAGGAAGATCGCTTGCCGAATCGGCGTGAGCAAGTGATCCACCAATGGTTCCGCGATGGCGAACCTGAGCGTCACCCACATAACCAGCAGCATGGGCGAGCAGTGGCACTTCTTTGAGGACAAGCGCCGATTTCTCTACATCCATGTGGCGAGTCAGTGCACCGATTGCAATGAAGTCTCCACCGTCTTTGATGTAAGAAAGGTCTTTGATGCGACCGATGTCGATGAGCATCGCTGGCTGGGCCAGGCGAAGTTTCATTAACGGAATAAGGCTGTGTCCGCCTGCCAAAAACTTGGCTTCGTCGCCGTATTGTCCGACGAGCGAAATTGCTTCGGCTGCCGAAGATGCTCGCTTGTAATCAAATGCTGCTGGTATCACGATGTGCTCCCTCGAATTATTTCGTAGTTACTTTGCTTGTGCCGCTGATTGAATTGCGCGCCATACGGTTTGTGGTGATGCTGGCATTGGCATCTCGGTAACTCCAAGCCCGGACAATGCATCAATAATTGCGTTGATTACGGTGCTTGCTGCACCGATGGTGCCAGCCTCTCCGATGCCTTTGACTCCGAGTTGATTTGTCGGTGACGGTGTGACGGTGTGAGCAGTGGTAATCGATGGAACATCACTTGCTGCGGGCACCAAGTATTCAGCAAGTGTTGTTGTTTTCAAGTTGCCATCAGAGTCATAGACGGCCTCTTCGAATAGCGCTTGTGCAAGGCCCTGAATTACACCGCCGTGTACCTGACCATCGACGATGAGTGGGTTGATCTGTACACCGCAGTCATCAACGGCAACGTATTTGAGAATTTCGATCTTGCCAGTTTCGGTATCAACTTCAAGCACGCACATGTGCGTACCAAATGGCCACGAAAAGTTTGGTGGGTCATAGCTGTACTGCGCTTCGAGGTTTGGCTCAAGGCCATCTGGAAGATTGTGCGCCGTGAATGCTGCAAAAGCAATTGCCGCCATGGGGACTGCGCGATCTGGCGAACCTTTGACGCTAAACACGCCACCAGCAAACTCGAGGTCATCGGCAGAACACTCCAATTGATGTGCGGCTATGAGTCGAGCCTTGTCGATGACTTTGTCACACGCACCAGCAACGGCGACTCCACCAACGGCGAGTGAACGTGAGCCGTAGGTATCGAGACCAAGTGGTGAGATGGCGGTGTCGCTGTGCAACACATCGATATCTTCTTGCGGGATACCAAGTTTTTCGGATGCAATCATGGCCCACGATGTTTCGTGACCCTGACCGTGTGGCGATGTGCCAGTGACAACTTGCACTTTGCACGTTGGCAAGATGCGCACTGTTGCTGCTTCCCAGCCACCAGCGCCATAGTCGAGTGAGGCGAGCACGCGCGATGGTGCAAGACCGCACATCTCAAAGTACGAAGTCATGCCAATACCGAGACGCTTCTTTGCTCCGGCGACATTTTGTTTGGCTTGCTTTGTTCGAATTCCCACATAATCCGCAAGACCTGCTGCTTTTTCGGCGGCCTGCAAGTGGTCGCCAGAGTCGTATGTAAGCCCGCTAAATGCTGTGTACGGAAACTGCTCTTTTTGAATGAAGTTGCGCTTGCGCAACTCGAGTGGGTCGATCTTCATTTGGCGCGCGAGTGCGTCCATTGCGCATTCAATTGCATAAGTGGCCTCGGGACGACCAGCGCCGCGATATGCATCGGTTGGCGTGAGCGTTGTGAAGATGCCGTCGCAACTGAAGTCGTAGGCAAGTGGAATGTCGTATACGCCTGCATACAAGAATGCACCCAAGATGGGCACGCCAGGCGTGACCAACTGCAGGTATGCACCCATGTCGGCCTTGATGCGCACGCGTACCGCAGTGAGTTTGCCACTCTTGTCGGCTGCGAGTTCAACGTATTGCACTTGACCACGACCGTGAATGGTGGCCATCGAGTTTTCACTGCGCTCTTCGACCCAGCGCACAGGCAAATTGTGCATCCGAGCAAGCGCCATGCACAACAACTCTTCCGCATACACATCAAGTTTCGAGCCAAAGCCACCACCAACACTCGGTGCAACCACACGCACCTGATGCTCGGGAATACCGAGTGTGAGCGCGGCCATCACTTTGAGGATGTGAGGTATCTGGGTAGAGGAGTACAACGTGATGTCGCCACCAAATGGTTGAGGCACGGCGGCAACCGCGCGTGGCTCCATGGCCATTGGCAACAACCGTTGCTGCACATAGCGCTCGCTAACTTTGAACGCAGCCTTTTGAAATGCGTTCTCAACGCAACCTTCGGTGGCCTCGATCTTTAAGTTCCAGGTATAACTCTTGTTCGTTCCCAAATCTTCGTGGATGATGTTGGCATCACTGAGGGCTTCTTCAACATCGACAACTGCTTTTAAAACCTTGTATTCCACGTCAATGAGGTCGAGTGCATCGCGCGATGCACTCTCGCTAGTTGCAAGCACCGCAACCACGCCGTCTCCGACGTAACAAACCTTGCTCGCTGCAAGTGGGAAGTGTGGCGGGTTCTTCATGTCTGGAGTTACTGGCCACGCACATGGCATTGGACCTGCCCACTGAGACTGCAACTCTGCTCCGGTGTAAACAGCAATGACACCTGGTGAAGCTTTTGCTGCAGCAGTATCAATGCTCACAATTTTCGCGTGCGCGTGTGGAGACCTCAAGATCGAAAGATGCAATGCACCGGGCAAATTGAGATCGTTGGTGAACTTCGCTTCACCAGTTAAGAGGGCAGGATCTTCGCGACGCAGTTGTCGCGTACCGATCACAGTATTTTGGCGATTCTCTGTCATGGTCATGATCGTCTCCTACTTCTTCGCCGCAGCGAGCACTGACTTCACAATGTTGTGGTATCCGGTGCAGCGACAGAGGTTGCCCTCGAGGCCGAGTCGGACTTCTTCTTCTGTTGGATTTGGATTTTCCTTAAGTAAACCAATTGATGCCATCACCATTCCCGGTGTGCAATATCCACACTGCAGGCCGTGGTTCTCCATAAATGCTTGTTGCATTGGATGCATCACGCCGTCTTTGCTCAGACCTTCGATGGTTGTCACCTTGCCACCATCGGCCTGTGCGGCAAGCATTGTGCAACTCTTGACTGCTTCGCCATCGAGATGAATGGTGCAAGCGCCACAACTCGATGTATCACAACCGATGTTTGTGCCGGTGAGTTGCAGTCGATCGCGCAAAAAATGTACGAGCAGTGTGCGAGGCTCTACGTCTTTTTCTTGTCGAGTTCCATTGACAGTGATACTGACCTTCATGAGATCCCCCCTGTGCGCGAATGTCGTGGTGGAGATCATCATGCCCCATTGAGAGAGGTTTGTAAAACGGAAGAGTTACTTGACGGTAAGTGTTGCCTTCAAACTTGGTACTCTGGCGCAGGTAATGGAGAATACGCCGCGCTGTGGGAGCGGTATGGTCTTCAAACCCTTGGCAGGTACAACTACCAGGGTGGCGCCAACTTTGATGCGGTAGGCAACACTGTCGGTATTTCTTAGGGTGAGCGTGCCGCCTTTGAGTATCACAACTGAGGCTCGACCAAATACTCCATCTTTGATTATCAAGTTGGTGGACGCTACCCGCGGTGTGCTTGCGGCATCAACGTGCGCAGGTGGGCTCATCACAACGGGGCACAACGTGAGAGCAAAGAAAACAAGTGCTGTGCGCAATACGCGCCGTTGGGCTTGTCGCGGGTCGGCAGACAAATTCATACAACAACAATACGGTTAATAGCCCTTGCTAGTTGGCCGACTGAATTGCGCTCCACACGCGTTCTGGTGTGGCCGGCATGTCGATGTGACGCACACCCAAGTGAGTGAGCGCATCGATTACTGCTGATTGCACTGCAGGAGTTGAGCCAATGGTGCCCGACTCGCCGATGCCTTTCGCGCCAAGTGGGTTGCGGGGTGTTGGTGTCTCCATGTGGATTACCTCAAAGCTTGGCAACTCTGCAGCAGAAATAAATGCGTAGTCAGCAAAGTTGGAAGTGATCGGGTTGCCGTCAGTGTCATAGCGAACTTCTTCAAGGAGTGCTTGTGCAGCACCTTGGCCGATGCCACCATGTATTTGGCCATCCAAAATAAGCGGGTTGATTACTCGGCCAGCATCGTCGCACGCAACGTGTCTGATCAAGGTGACTTTGCCTGTTTCGGTATCAACTTCAACAACTGAAACGTGAGCCCCGAAAGGAAATGTTGCACCGTTGGATACGAAATTTGATTCTTGAACTAAGCCACCGTCAGTTGCAAGTGCCGACGAAATGTCGGCCCATGTTTTTGCGACTGCTGGAGTGCCTGCCACATGGAATGCAGCGGTGAATTTGTCGAATACCACGTCGTCTTCGTTGGCCTCAAGCAAACGTGCTGCGTGTTTGCGTGCTTGCTCAACGAGTTCTTTGGATGCCTGGTGCACTGCGGCGCCACCTTGTTGTAACGAGCGTGAGCCCATTGTTCCACCACCAGTAGGCACCAAGTCTGTGTCGCCCCACACAACATCGATCATGTCCATGGCGATGCCGGTCTCATCACTCGCCAACATTGACCACGCGGTTACATGACCCTGTCCGTGCGGTGAAGTACCGGTGTACACAATGGCGCGACCGTTTGGAAGGATTTCAACTTTGCCAAACTCGCCTTTCGAATTTCCTGCTGTGATTTCGACATACACGCTGATGCCAATGCCGAGTTGTTTGGTATTGCCACTTGCACGACGAGCAGCCTGGTCTTTTCGAAGTTGTGCATAGTTGGACGCTTCGAGAACTTTGTCGAGCGCTCCTTCAAAATCGCCTACGTCGTACGTTTGTCCAATCGATGTGGTGAAGGGCTCGAGAAACTTTGGAATCAAGTTGATGCGTCGCACTTCGGCAGGGTCTTTGCCAAGTTTGAGTGCAAACAAATCCATTGCTCGCTCAATCGCTGCTGTTGCCTCTGGGCGTCCTGCGCCGCGGTAGGCAACCATTGGTGTGGTGTTGGTTGCGACCGACGTGGTGCGCACTTCAATCACAGGAATGTCGTAAACACCAGAGGCCATTGGGCGAGTCATGTACGGGGCAAGGATTGCACCAATATCAACCCACGCACCCGAATCTTGTAGAGCATGTAATTGGTATGCGGTCACTTTGCCCGTACGAGTTCCACCAATAGTGATGTATTGAATTTGGCCTCGGCCATGACCGAGTGCGACCATCGATTCGCTGCGCGTTTCAGTCCAACGCACCGGTTTGCCAACTTGCTTTGCAATTCGTCCTAACAACAGATCTTCTGGGTACGCATCGATCTTTGCTCCGAAACCACCGCCGACATCTGGTGTGATCACGCGAACTTGGCCAGCTTCGAGTGCATTGACTTTGAGGATTGCATCGCGTGCGCCCTGTGCGTGCTGTGTCGACAACCACTGCACCAAGCGACCGTTGTCCCATGCGGCTGCGGCACCACGCACCTCAAGGGGACAAGGTGCAACACGCTGATTGACGAACCGACCCTTGACGACAACTTCGCAATCGGCGAACAATGCATCGCCCGTGTTGTCTGGCATGCCGATGGCGGTCGACTCAAAGACAACGTTGCTGCCAACTTCTTCGTAAATAAGAGTTGATGAAGTCATTGCCTGCTCAACATCGATAAGAATTTCGAGTGCGTCGTAATCAACGATGACGCGCTCTGCTGCGTCTTCGCCTTGGTTTGCAAGTTCGGTAAGCACTATCGCAAGTGGTTCGCCAACGTAACGAACTTTTCCGCTTGCAAGAAGTGTTCGCTTGGCCATCGGATTAAACGAAGCTTCAACAGGTTGCAGCCCAAGATCTTGTGCGGTGTAGATAGCAACGACGCCTGGCATTGTGAGGGCTTCAGAAACATCGATGCTGGTGATGTTGGCGTGGGCAACAGTTGAACGAACAAAAGTTGCATGCACCGCTCCGACCAACAATGGTTCGTCGCGCAAGTCGTCTACATATACGCCACCAGTTGTAAGAAACTTTGGGTCTTCTTTACGAAGAACGCGGTTACCTAAAATACTTCCAGCCATTGCCGCTCCTCTGTGGGGAATAGCCACAAGGTTAGTGATCGAAGAGCGTTACGGAACAAGTGGGTCAAGTGAAATCTGGCTCTTGGCGTCCTGCTGTGCTGCTTCGAGTGTTTTTACAAACATCATCGTTGAAACGATTGTGTACGGCCAGCGCTCGGGAAGTGTTGTTGAAAGTGCAGGGGTGTCCATCATTGGAACTCGTCGCTCGGAAGGATAGAGGTAGCCAAGTTGTGTGCGAATGGCATCGCGCAATCCCGAAGGAGATTGCAAATAGTTGACTTGGTCTTGCATATTCTCAACCATGTCTGCATAGGCGGCATATTCCTGCTGCTTTGCGTTGAGAACGCTGCGCTGACTCATCCAGGTGCGCACGGGTACAACAAACAGTGTTGTTGCCAGAGCAAAGACCACGAGAACCACGAGAGGAACCGCAAATGCACGAACACCACGATGGCGCACGAGATGCAGATCGGTACTTGACACCCCTCCATTGTGGCTGTTGAGAAGCCCAAAATGGTGGAGTATGCGGTTGCTGGTGTCTAACGGCTTACGGCTTGCTTGCCGAGATACTGCGCGCGATTACCAAGAGTTTGTTCGATGCGCAGCAACTGGTTGTACTTTGCCACTCTGTCGCTGCGAGCTGGTGCTCCTGTTTTGATCTGGCCGCAATTGGTAGCAACAGCCAAGTCGGCGATGGTTGCATCTTCGGTTTCGCCGCTGCGGTGACTCATCACACTTGTGTAGTGATTGTTGCGAGCGAGAGAAATGGTGTTGAGGGTTTCGGTCAGTGTGCCGATTTGATTGACCTTGATGAGAACGCTGTTAGCGACGTTCTCGTCGATGCCGCGCTGCAATCGTTTTACATTGGTGACAAACAGAT
>JAQCJO010000038.1 GCA_027592925.1 Actinomycetota bacterium
AACATGCCTGTTTCGGTTGCTACTAAAACTTTCGCGGCGCGAGTCTCTTTGGCAGCGGTAATCATCCCCGACGTGGACAATATTTTGGTGCGCTCTTTTGGCACCACTCCACTCGATGCCAGATACATGGCCGATGTTGCGCATCCACATTCTGGATGAATAAACAATTCTGCATCTGGTTCTGCAGCAACCATCGCTTTCAAGTCTTGACCATTAATACCCGCATGCACGTGACACTCACCCATCCAGATGTGCATGTTGGTGCGACCAGTCATGTGTTGCGCGTGTGCTCCCAAAAATTGATCTGGGCAAAACAAGATTTCTTTATCTAGGTCTATCGACTGCACCACTTCAACTGCGTTTGACGACGTGCAACAAATATCAGTCTCGGCCTTCACTGCTGCTGTCGTGTTGACGTAGCTCACCACTACTGCGCCAGGATGCTCCGCCTTCCACGTGCGCAACTGTTCGGCGTTGATGGTGTCGGCAAGCGAACAACCTGCTCGTGCATCAGGAATAATCACGGTCTTGTCGTAGCTCAAGATTTTTGCGGTCTCGGCCATGAAGTGCACACCGCAGAAAATGATTGTTGATTCTTTTACCTGCGCCGCAATGCGCGACAACGCAAGCGAGTCACCTACATGATCGGCGATGTCTTGTATCTCTGGCAACTGATAGTTGTGCGCCAAAATAACGGCGTCTCGATCTTTGGCAAGTTGTCGCACTTCTTGCGCCCATGTACTCACACCTTCAAGTTATCGGCAGATCAACTACCTATTAGTTTTAGCTACTAGATCGCACCACATGAACGGGGCTATCGAACCACAGTGTGTTCACTGCATCTGCAAGACTGCCACGCGCCGAACCAGCGTCGGTCACAATCTCTTTGGGCGTATCAGCAAATCGCAATACCGATCCCACGCCCTGGTCTCCAACCACCACCACGAGTCGTACTCGGCGGCGTTGCGGATGTTGACTTGGCGGAACTTTTTCACTTGCGTCATCATCGTCATCGCCATCAGCATCGTCATCGTCATGACATTGATCACTACGATCAATCGGCGCCGCCCATCCGCAGGTCAACACCACTGCGGCATCAAACATTCGAACTATTGCGCTTGTCGGTGCATCAATCAATTCATATACATCGCCGTGCTCGGCAAGAAATGTGATTCGTAATGCGCCGTCCTCGAGCCGATCAACTCCTCCCGCATCCACCACGCTGATGCCATAGAGTCGGGCGCGCTTCAGATCAAATCCGTCGAGCGACATATGCAGGCTCTGTTCGACGCAGGTGGCTAGGGCTACTGGTGTATTCGTGTGTTTTGTCATGCCCCGATGTGTACGTGAGGTGCCACGGAGTGCAGTACAACGGTGATTTTTTGTCTAAATCACGGCAGAATAGAGGAATGGCAAATCCAATCGCGCGCCCACAGACCTTGCCGCAAAAAGTGTGGGACCGTCACATGGTCAACAATGCTCCTGGCGATGCCGAGTTGTTGTACATCGATTTGCATCTTGTTCATGAAGTAACCAGCCCACAGGCCTTTGATGGCCTGCGTATCAACAACCGCAAGGTGCGTCGTCCCGACCTCACCGTTGCAACCGAAGATCACAACGTGCCTACCAAAGACATTCACTTGCCAGTTGCCGACCCAATTTCGGCAAAGCAACTCGATGTCATGCGAGTCAATGCCAAAGAGTTTGGCATCACGCTCTATCCAATGGGCCACGAAAAGCAAGGCATCGTGCACGTCATCGGGCCCGAGCAGGGTCGCACACTTCCCGGCATGACCATCGTGTGTGGCGACAGCCACACTGCAACGCACGGCGCATTCGGTGCACTTGCATTTGGCATCGGCACAAGCGAAGTTGAGCACGTTCTTGCAACGCAGACACTTCCGCAAACTCGTCCAAAGTGGATGAGCGTCACAGTTGAAGGCACGCTCTCCCCTGGTGTCACTGCAAAAGATGTGATCTTGGCAATCATTGGCCAAATCGGCACAGGCGGCGGCATCGGCCACGTCATCGAATATCGCGGATCTGCAATTCGCTCGCTGTCGATGGAAGGTCGCATGACCGTTTGCAACATGTCGATCGAAGCCGGCGCAAAGGCTGGTCTCATTGCGCCTGACGAAATAACTTTTGAGTATCTGAAGGGCCGCGAGTACGCACCGTCTGGTACAGCATGGGAGCAAGCAGTTGCCGAGTGGCGCATGCTTGTTTCCGACGATGGTGCTGCGTGGGACAAAGAAGTTGTTATTGATGCAGCAACCATCAAGCCGCAAATCACGTGGGGCACAAACCCTGCTCAGGTACTCGGCATTGACGACCGCATTCCAAACCCAGACGATTATGCCGATGCAACTGCACGCGACACCGTGGCACGCGCACTCACCTATATGGGTCTCACTGCCGGCACTCCTATTCGTGACATCACTGTCGACACCGTGTTCATTGGCTCGTGCACCAATAGCCGCATCGAAGACTTGCGTGCTGCTGCTGCGGTATTTCAAGGCCGCACTGTCACGGTCAAGCGCGTGATGGTCGTGCCGGGTAGTCACCAAGTCAAAAAACAAGCCGAGGCCGAGGGTCTCGACAAGATCTTCATCGCAGCTGGTGTCGACTGGCGCGAGCCTGGTTGCTCAATGTGCTTGGCAATGAACCCAGACAAGCTTGCACAAAACGAGCGCAGCGCCTCTACATCTAACCGCAACTTCGAAGGCCGCCAGGGCCGTGGAGGTCGCACGCATCTTGTTTCACCACAAATTGCTGCGGCCACTGCAATCGCCGGCCACTTCGCTACTCCTGCAGATTTGAAATGAGCATCAGGTCATGAAAAAAGTAAGCATCATCAGCGGTCGCGGAGTTCCTCTCAAGCGTTCAGACGTCGACACCGATCAGATCATTCCTGCAGAGTGGCTCAAGCGCGTCGAGCGCACGGGTTTCGAAAAAGGTTTGTTCTCTACGTGGCGCGATGATCGCAACTTTGTATTAAACGACGAGCGTTACGTCGGCGCATCAGTTTTAGTTGCTGGCCCAAGCTTCGGCGTTGGCTCATCACGCGAACATGCCGTGTGGGCGCTGCAACAAGGCGGATTCGATGCCGTCATTGCCCCAAGTTTCAGCGACATCTTCCGCAACAACTGCACAAAAAATGGCTTGTTGCCCATCGTTCTGTCAGAGCCAATCGTTAACCGCATTTGGACAGTCATTGAAAACGACGCAACTGCCGAAATCACCATTGACTTGCATCGTTTCACTGTCGAGATTCCGGGTGCCGGTATCACCGAGACGTTTGAGATGGACTCCGAGACACAACAACGTTTCATTAATGGTCTTGACGACATCAGCATCACGTTGGCTGATGCAGATGCGATATCCAAGTTTGAGGCTTCTCGCCCGGCTTGGCTCGCCGCCCGCTGATTACAAATTATTGATTGTCGAGAAAACTGAACAAATCGCGTAAGCGCACATCGTTCGAAAACACTTCAATCGGTGGCTGAATGTCAAGGCGTAGACCGCGCTGAATGATGCGACATGTGGTGTGTTGGTTGTATTCGGCCATCGTCACTGCCCAACCGTCTTTGCCAGCGCGCGCAGTGCGCCCTGAGCGGTGCAAATATGTTTTGACATCGAGTGGCGGTGCGTAGTGAATGACGACCGCAACGTCGTCGATGTCGATACCGCGTGCCGCAACATCGGTAGCAACCAAGATCTTGAGTTTGTTGTCGGCAAATTTACCCAACGCTTTTTCACGCGCATTCTGCGGCATGTCGCCGTGCAGCGCTGATGCATCGGCGCCAAGTTTTTGCAATGCTTCAGCAACTTTGTCGCAACTGCGCTTGGTGTCACAAAACACCACGGTCTGTCCGGCTGCAGCAGCAATGTTGGCAATCACGCGGTTTTTGTCCATGTGATGCACCGCCAAAAACAAATGGCGCATCGTTCCCACTGTGTCGGTTGGCGAATCAATCGAAACCTCAACAGGGTTTTTCATGTATCGCTTGACAAGGTTGGCAACCTGACCGTCGAGCGTTGCCGAAAACAACATTGTTTGGTGCACAGCCGTGACATGGCGCATGATCCACTCAACTTGGGGCATAAACCCCTCATCTGCCATGCGGTCTGCTTCGTCAATTGCCACAACCTGAATTGCGCTCAAGTCACATTCCGAAGACTTCATGAGGTCGATCAGGCGCAGCGGTGTCGCAACAATGATCTCGACACCCTTCTCGATCTCGACGACTTGTTTTTGCCTGTCGGCACCGCCGTACACAGCCAGCACTCGCACTCCGCAATGCTTACCAATCGGCCCCAACACTTCCGACACCTGTAGTGCGAGTTCGCGCGTTGGCACGATCACCAAACCGTGCGGTTTGCCAGGAGTTGCGGGCGCATCAATGCGCGCCATCATCGGTACACCAAACGCGAGCGTCTTGCCCGAACCCGTACGAGCCCTGCCCATCACGTCTTCGCCAGCCATGGCAACGGGTATTGCCTCGGTCTGAATAGCAAATGGTGCCGAGAATCCGGCGGCGGCAAGGCCAGCATCGATGCGCTCAGGCACACCAATATCGGCAAATCCTGTTGGCGTTTTCACTTCGGGGGTCGTCATCTCTCGAGTCACGCTACCAACCACAGATCTCGAGTGGCGGGACATCGCTCGGACAACTCGCTGAGACTGCTCTGAGGAAATTCTGGAAATAGTAGACGCAGCCCCCAAAATTCTGTATGGTCAAACCTTCGTATTCAAACCCCAAGGAGGTGCTCATGTCCACAGATAACGCTTCGTCGTCTCTCTCAATTTTCTCATCACTCGAGAATCGCCATACCTGCGACGAGAGCGCCTTGACTGGCCGCAAAGGTGTGCGCTACGACTGGCAGCAATTGCTGGTTCCATCTGATGCAATTTTTGAAGCAAGTCTTGAAACGTTGTTGAGCTCATTTAATGCTCAGCACATCGATGCGGGCGATCAGTTTTCGCCGTCAGCGTCGAAGTGAACGCACCAGCCACGACAGCACATAAACTCCCCCGTCGCACCTTGGTGCTGGGCTGTGGTTCTGTTGCGCAGTGCGCGTTGCCATTGATGGTTCGCGACCTCAAGTTTGATCCGACGTCTATACATATAGTCGACTTCCGCGACAATCGTTCGCGTGTTGCCGAGCTACTCAAGGCTGGCGTTACCTACGAGCAAGATCGCGTGACTCGCGAAAACCTCGATGCATTTCTTTCGGCACGCGTAGGCGATGGCGACTTGTTGCTCGACTTGGCATGGAATATCGACGGCCCAACGATTCTGGAGTGGTGCCGCGATCACAACGTGCGATATCTCAACACGTCCGTCGAGTTGTGGAACCCATACGACGACATGGCGTCTACACACCCACTCGATCGCACGTTGTACGTGCGCCATCAAGCGATTCGCAAAATGATTGAGCGTTGGGGCACCAACAACGGTACATCTGCAGTGGTAGAGCACGGCGCAAACCCTGGCATGGTCAGCCACTTGGTCAAACAAGCACTGACCGACATCACCACACAATTACTTGCCGATGGCAAGGCTGGTTCGCGTGCCACTTCATTGCAGGCAGCACTTGAAGCTCAACAGTTCAATGTGCTTGCACAACTCACTGGCACAAAAGTAATTCACATCGCCGAGCGCGACACACAAGTATCCAGCAAACCAAAACTGACTAACGAGTTTTGCAACACGTGGTCGGTTGAAGGATTTTACGAAGAGGGCGTTGCGCCCGCCGAGCTCGGTTGGGGCACGCACGAAAAGTGGATGCCAGCAAATGCTCACGCGCACACCGACGATGGCCCGCGCAACCAAATCTGTCTTGCACAACCAGGCATGGAGTCGTGGGTCCGCAGTTGGGTTCCATCTGGTGACACGCTTGGCATGATCATTCGCCACGGTGAGTCATACACAATGACACAACATCTCACTGTCAAAAATGCCGACGGCACCGACGCCTATCGCCCAACAGTGCACTACGCCTACCATCCATCCGACGTCGCAATAAATAGCGTGCTCGAGTTGCGCATGCGCAATTGGCAAATGCAACCAAACGAGCGCATCCTCAATGATGAGATCATTGATGGACGCGATGAGCTCGGTGTGTTGCTGATGGGTCACGACTACAAGTCGTGGTGGACAGGCTCTACGTTGTCGATTCACGAAGCGCGCGCGATCATTCCAAATCAGAGTGCAACCACCGTGCAGGTTGCAGGCTCTGTTGTTGGTGCCATCACGTGGTTGCTCGATTGCCCTTCAGAAGGCGTGCGAGTACCCGACGAGTTGCCTTGGAAAAAAGTGCTCGATGCCACTCGGCCATACATTGGGCCAATTCATTCGGCACCTTCCGACTGGACACCGCTCAAGAATCGCAACGATCTCTTCCCTGGCTATGGCAATGACACGAGCCTGCTCGATCATTCAGATCCTTGGCAGTTCGCCAATTTCTTGGCCCCAACGCCGTACTAATTGCGGTACGCATTACCCCCGATATGATTGATCGTGTTATGACTTCAACAGCAAGCAGCCTCCTACTTACATAACGGCGCCAGCCTCATAACCGCTGCCGCCGAACCCTCTGAACCTCAAAAAGGTCAGGGGGTTTTTTCATTATCATGAAAGACAAAAACCATGGCACCAAAGCCCACACAACCCAAGAAGATGCCGTTCGAGAAGTACTCACCGTTTATTCCGGTCGTACTCACCGACCGCACGTGGCCAAACAACGTCACCACCAAGGCGCCGTTGTGGTGTTCAGTCGACTTGCGAGACGGTAATCAAGCCCTCATTGATCCGATGGATTCAGAGCGCAAACTGCGCATGTTTAAAACTCTCGTCAAGATGGGCTTCAAAGAAATTGAAGTTGGTTTTCCGTCGGCAAGTCAGCCCGATTACGACTTTGTTCGCCACATTATTGAACAAGATCTCATTCCCGAAGATGTCACGATTCAGGTGCTTGTGCAATGCCGTGTCGACTTGATCAAGCGCACCTACGAGTGCTTGCAAGGTGCGCCACGTGCCATCGTGCACTTTTACAACTCCACCAACCCGTTGCAACGTCGCGTGGTGTTTGGTCTCGAGAAGGCTGGCGTCATCGACATCGCAGTCAAGGCCGCACAGTTGTGCAAAGAACTCGAGCCAACACTTAAGGGCACCGATGTGCGCTACGAATATTCGCCAGAGAGCTTCACGCTTACCGAGCCAGAGTTTGCAATCGAGATTTGTGAAGCGGTGATGGACGTGATCAAACCAACAGCAACGACTCCACTGATTTTAAACTTGCCAGCAACAGTCGAGTGCTACACCCCAAATGTGTACGGCGATGTGATCGAGTGGTTTATCCGCACGATCAAAAACCGCAACACGGTGTGTGTCTCGTTGCACCCACACAACGACCGTGGTTGCGCAGTTGCTGCAGCCGAGTTTGGTGTGCTTGCAGGTGCCGACCGCGTTGAAGGCACGCTGTTTGGCAATGGCGAGCGCACGGGCAACGTCGACATCGTCAACTTGGCAATGAACTTGTTCATGAATGGTGTAGATCCAGAGCTCGACATCACCGATATTGATGCCTTGCGTCGCGATGCCGAATACTGCAATCGCCTTCCCGTTGCCGAGCGTCATCCATATGTAGGTGATCTTGTGTACACAGCATTCTCGGGCAGTCACCAAGACGCGATCAAGAAAGGACTCGAAGCCCTGCCAGATAATTACGACCAGTGGGGTGTTCCCTACCTGCCTATCGACCCAAAGCATGTTGGTCGTTCATACGAAGCAGTCATTCGTGTCAATAGCCAGTCAGGCAAGGGTGGCGTTGCATACATTATGAAAACCGAGCACGGGTTTGACTTGCCACGCCGTTTGCAAATCGAGTTCTCGCAAAACATTCAACACCTCACTGAAGATTCGGGTAGCGAGATTTCGCCGGTCATGATGTGGGATGCATTCAAGAACGAATATCTTGCAGATGTTCCGCGCTACAAACTGGTGAGTCACGAACTCAAAAGCGAGTCGGTGACTGGCAATACCGAAATCACTGCGCAGATCAATATCGATGGCAAGCGCCAGACATTTACGGGCAAGGGCAATGGCCCTATCGATGCATTTGTGCACGCCATCCGAGCCGAGTTCAAGGGTAACCTCGATGTCAAGGATTACACCGAACATGCACTCGGTCAGGGTTCACAAGCAACTGCTGTTGCATATGTCGAGACGGGTGATGAATCGGGCCACACACGCTGGGGTGTTGGTATCGATCCAAACACCATCACTGCATCATTGCGCGCAGTGCTCAATGCATTCGAACGCAACACATCTAAGCACAGCGCCTAAAGCCTCAACTAGTCTGATCACATGCAGATAATTGTTGACTTCGACATGTGCGCTGCCACAGGTGGTTGTGTCAATCAGGCGCCAGAGGTGTTCGAGATTCGCGATGACGGTTTCCTCTATGTATTACAAGAAAACCCCAACGAGTCATTGCGAGCAAAAGTAAAACTTGCCGAAGACTTGTGCCCTACTGGCGCCATCACCATCAACGACTAACACGCACAAGTACCCGTGGGCTTCACTTCCAAACTCACATCTGCATGGGCCACCAATAATTCGGCATTGTGCGTGGGGCTCGATCCCGACATCAGCAAACTTCCTGCGCATCTCAAAGCCGATCCACTTGGCATACAAAAGTTTTGCATCGACATCGTCGACGCCACCGCCGACACAGTGTGCGCATTTAAGCCACAGATTGCCTACTTTGCTGCCGTCGGCGCCGAGGCTCAGTTGCAGGCAGTGTGCGACCACATTCGCACGCAACACCCGCACATCGTGCTCATTCTCGACGCCAAGCGTGGCGATATTGGCGACACAGCAACGCTTTATGCGCGCGAAGCATTCGAGCGATATCAAGCCGATGCCGTCACGGTCAATCCATATTTGGGCACCGATTCACTTGAGCCATTTTTACGCACACCCGACAAAGGCACAATCGTGTTGTGCCGCACATCAAACCCTGGAAGTGCCGAGTTTCAATCGCAACTCATTAACAACGAACCCTTATACAAAGTGATTGCGCGCACTGCAGCAACCAAGTGGAACACGATTGGTGATTGCGCTCTTGTGGTTGGCGCCACATATCCAACCGAGTTAGCCGAGGTGCGAAGTATTGTTGGCGACATGCCTTTGCTTGTTCCTGGCATTGGTGCCCAGGGTGGCGACATCCAAGCGGCGGTCACTGCCGGCCGCACCGCCAACGGCACAGGTCTCATCATCAACTCTTCGCGCGCAGTGCTTTATACAAGTAATGGCACCGACTTTGCACAAGCAGCACGCACTGTGGCACTCACCACACGAGACGCCATTCGCAAATTCTCCAACTAAAGTTCTTCCCATGCCTCATCCGTTTTTGTCTGAAGAGTGGATCACTGAAGCACGAATTATTCGTGCAAAATACGAAGGTCAAGTTCCAAAAATCCCCATCACGATTCGCATGAACCAGGTCATCACCAAGGTTCCGTTTGGCAACGGTGACATCCAGAGCCACATCGACACATCATCCGGTGGATTTGTCATGGATCTTGGCCACATCGAAAAACCCGATCTCACGGTGACCACCGATTACGAAACCGCTCACAAAGTGTTCTTCGATCAAGATCCCCAGGCTGGCATGCAAGCATTCATGTCGGGTCGCATCAAGGTTGAAGGCGATGTCAGCAAAATGTTGATGTTGCCATCCGTCATGCCGACGACCGATTTATCAGAGCAAGTTGCTGCCGAAATTCGCAGCATTACTTTGCTGCAATAAAGTTAGAGGGTATTCGCGCTGCGATCTACTGAGCGCACCAAACTCGCAGTAACAATTGCGAGTGCTGCACATACAACCCCCACAATCAAGCCGTAGGAATAACTCGTAACTTTTCCAGAACTCTCAGTGATGTCGTGCACGCTGATCATCAGTGCCCCACCCATGACTGCACCCATTTGCGACATCAGTTGCTGCATCGCACTTGCCACACCCATGTCGCTCGACTTGACCGATGCTGCAAGTAGCGCTGTCAGGCTCGGTGCTGCAATGCCCATTCCAAAACCAGTTAATGCAAGGCTCAACACAATCACCCAGTCCTGTGTTCCTGCACCAATTCCATACATCACAATCATGGCCATCAATATTGCTCCTGCTCCCGCCATTCCAGTGTTGCGCTCGCCTGTTCTACCCACGATGTATCCGGCCATCGGTGCGATCAACGAAAAAGTGAGCGGTCGCGCAATCACCAGCCAACCAATGTGCGAAGGCTTGTAACCGAGTCCGTTTTCAAGCAACTGTGGCAGAAGCAGAAAACTTCCCATGTACGCCATGTTCATGAGGCCCTGTGTCGCGATAGGAAACGCGACGTTACGAGTGCGCAACCATTTGACGGGAACAAGTGGATCAGATGCGGTTTTTTCGATCTGATAAAAAATCAACAATGCAGCGACGCCAGCAATACCACTTGCCAATGTGGCCGCACTTGTCCACCCCCACGAGTTGCCTCGGTTGATCGTGAGCAATATCAATACCGATCCGGCTCCGAGAGTTGCAGATCCCTTGACATCAAAGCGCACGTTCTCTTGGCGATCAGTGTCGGGCAGCAATCTATACGACACCAATGCGCCGATCACACATAACGGTGCTTGCACCAAAAAGATCACGCGCCAACCAAAAATTTCTACGAGCGGCGTGCCTGCAACAACACCGAGCACAGGAGCGCCGGCGGTTACAAAACTCCAATACCCAAGTGGCCGCACTCGTTCGTCGGCACGAAACATGCGGTTGATGTATGCCATTGCCGCAGGCCCTGTCGCAGCACCCGCTGCAGCCGACAATGTGCGAAACACAATCAACGAAACAGCGTTCCATGCAAAACCACTAATCAACGAAAAGATGCCGGCAAAAAACAGCCCGCCGACAAACATGCGCTTGTGACCCCACAGGTCACCCGACTTTCCAAATGCAGGCCCAACCACACCGAATGCCAAGAGCGGCGCGGTAATTGTCCAGCTCAACACGGTCACACTGCTGCCAAGACTGTCGGCCACGGTCTTCAGCGACACCACCAACAGAGTGATCGTAAAACTGACGGTAAAAACCGATGCCAGCAACACACCAAGTGTGGCTTTGCGATGTGTTAAACCAACTGTCTTTGCAACTTTGCCTGTAAGCAAGCGCGACCAAGGGATGATTGAAATCTCATCGACACCACCAGAGTCAATAATTCCGGCTTCATCATCGAGCGACTTTGCAAGCTGCTCGTTCTTTTTCACTCTTCTACGATAATGCCGCTACTGCATCAATGCTGTTGTCTTAAGGAAAGACAAGATCAATTGTTGCGCCTCGCGGCACCTGATCACCATTGGTAATCGCTTTATCACCCACAAATGCCTTGCGCAATTTGTAATTAGGTCTACCTGTGACTTTTCCCACAACGAATCCTGCTTCAAGAAGCCTTGGTTCAACTGTTGCAAAACTATTGCCAATGATTCGTGGCATCTCTACTAAATCTGGACCGAGCGAAATCAAGTATGCAACTTGTGCGTCACGAGCGATCTGAGTTCCTGGCACAACTGACTGCGCACCAATCAATCCTGCGGCCGCACCGTTGCTCTTGGCGGCCGGAGTCTCCACTAGCACCAAGCTCAATTCATTCATCACTGTCTGCGCTTGTTCAAGAGTCATCCCAATGAGCGATGGCATTTCACGTGGAGCGGGGCCCGTCGATATCAACACATCGATGGCTGTTCCGCGCAGCACTTTGTCTCCGGGTATCAAACTCGGCTGCTCTGGTACTAACCATGAAATGACAGAGCCTGCAGCAACGTCTTCACTTGACAAATCTTTTTGAGCAGGCACAAGCTCAAGCGCTGTCAACGCATCGACAGCTTCTTGGAGAGTCTTACCAACTAAATCTGGCAATTGCGCAAGCGATGGTCCTTGCGAGATGACGAGAGTCAATGTCTTGCCCTCTTCCAATGACTCGCCAGTCGCCGGTTCAGTGCGAATCACATTGCCAGCGGGCACCTCGTCGCTGCGCTCTGCTGTCACAACAATGGTCCACTTAAACGGCACGACCAAATTGCGCACTTCTCCTTCATTCATCTCGGCAATGACAGGCACTTCGTGGGAACGCTTCGCAAAAATTCGATACGAGATGCCGCCCGCCATCAACAACGCCACCACTGCACCAATTGCAACTATCCGTTTGTGCCGCTTGATTTCGGCCGGATTCGCGATATAAATCGGTTCGTCCGAATTATCAATGATCATCTTTTGCTCCGCAGCAGATGGCACCACAGGTCGCGCAATCTCCCCCGTTCGATCAACAATCTTTTCCTCTATCACGGCCTCAAAACTCTTCGATTCAAGCGGCTCTATGGGTTGAGGCATTGGCATCTTGTCGGCAATCGCAGCAAACGCACGCCCAAAGTCGACCGCACTAAATCGCTCACCTGCTTCAGGCCTTCCCGCACGCTCAATCGGCGCTGCAATCGGTCCCAAGTCAGCCGACACTGGCAACAATTTGTCAATGCGCGCAGCAAGCGTAATTGCCGCGGTGTCACCCACAAATGGCAATGTTCCTGTAATCATTTCAAGCAATGTGAGTGCAAGCGAATACACATCGCTCTGTTCTGTTGGTTGTTGTCCAGTTGCAATCTCTGGTGCTGCATAACTGGCTTGCTCAATACTCATCTGCTCAGAGTGCACAACGCGCTTCAGGCCCAATCCTGCGAGCCTTACGCGCGAGTCATCACCTAAAAATATATTTGCGGGGCGTAAGTCTCCATGCACCCATCCTTTGCCGTGCAAAAAGTGCAGCGCTCGACATACATCGAGCCCAACAGCAAGTGCTTGAGAAGGGTTAAGTCTGCGACCCCGATCCAAAATCTCGCGCAACGTACCACCCGCATAATGCTCGAGCACCGTAAAGGCATACAACGTTCCTTCAACCTCTTGCGTGCCCCAGTCGTCTATTGATGCAAGTGAAGGATGCGACATGCTCGCAAGCATTTGGGTTTGCCGTTTAAACAATTCAACCGCATCGGCAATAAGCACGACGCCGCTGTCTAAGTCAATGAGGGACTTCGCGGTCAACACACGAATGACTACACGTTTATGGCTTCGCACATCGGTTGCGTCATATACCGACGACTCGCCAGACCCTCCACTTCGAGAATCCCTAATGCGATATCGGTTGGCAAATAATGCGCCAATCAATGAATCTTGTGTACCCATGAGCCAATAAACATAGTCCAGCAAAGCCCTTTTTGGCGAGTGTCATGTGACTATTGCCCCAAAACTCTTGAACTGTCGGCAAAATCGGCGAGAATGGAGCAGTGAAAAAAATTGACTACAAATTGCTCATCATCAGTGTTGGTATTTCTGCTGGGCTCGTGTTATTCGTTATCGGCATGAGCACAGGGCTCTCTGGGCGCGATGCATCAAATCTTCCTGAGGCAATTGAACAAATCTCTCCAGGTCAAGGCGATCAAGTTCTCCAACAATCACAAATCATTGTCGACTTCATCGAGGGATACACCGCAACATTGACAATCGATGGCATTGAGTTGCCAACTACTCGTCTCGACGAAGTTGTTGCTACCGGAAAACAGATTGCTCCTGGCGCCCAAGTCGACTTGCCACCCACTGCAATTTTTGACGTGGGTAACTACATCATCAGTTATCTTCCCCAACCTGGCGCACCGATTGCCGAACTCACTCAGGGTGAACACAAAGGCAGTGTCCGTTATTGGCTCATCAAAGATGGCGAAAATGCATCTCGTACATATTCCTGGACCTTCTTCATCGACTGATGAGTCAATCGTTATTGAGTGAGTGCTCGATACTCATCTGCCGACATCAAGCCTTCAAGCATCTCGTCATACGAGAGCTGCACTTCATAGAGCCAGCCGGCACCAAACGGGTCTGAGTTAATCAACTCGGGTTGATCCGCAAGTAATTCATTTACCAACACCACGGTGCCGCTCACTGGCGAACCAATGTCGCTCACGCTCTTACTGCTCTCCACTTCGGCAACAGCTTTTCCAGCAAGTACAGCGTCTCCGATTGATGGCAATTGCACATTGACAATTTGTCCAAGCGCATCTTGTGCGTGATCAGTGATACCAATGCGCGCCGACTCGCCGTCAACCAGCACCCACTCGTGATTAGCGGTGTATCTCAACCCATCAACAATTTTCATGAC
>JAQCJO010000039.1 GCA_027592925.1 Actinomycetota bacterium
AGAGAGTGCGCGAACGAAGGCCTGGACTATCCTCGCTATCTGTTGCGGCAACACGAAGACTTACCGAACACAACGAATCCTGACGATTGGGCAAAGATCTCCGGCAAGAAGGGCGAACGCATCGTATTTATTCGCACACTGGTGCACGACGAAGTGGATTCGGAATCTGGTCGTGATTCTGGTGGCAAAGCAATTGAGCGAACAGCAACGGGGCAGTACCTCTAAGTGGCAACGCCGAAAGTTTGCGGAATTGAAACCGAATACGGAATTATTTTTAAGGGTGGCGATGTTAACCCAATTACCGCATCATCAATAATCGTCAATGCCTACTCAATGGGTAATTCAGAACTGGTTGGCTGGGACTATATCGATGAACATCCCGGCAACGATGTACGTGGGTATTCGCTCGATGACTATCTTTTTCCCGAATTCGAGACCCAACTCGTAAATACCGTGCTCACAAACGGAGCGCGCTATTACGTCGACCATGCTCACCCAGAAGTCAGCACCCCAGAGTGCAGAAATGCCCTCGAAGCAGTGTTGTTCGATCGAGCAGGAGAAGAAATTGTTCGCCGCAGCATGCAAGTAGCCAACGAGGGCTTGCCATCCGAATCAGAGATAGTGCTGTACAAAAATAATTCTGATGGCAAAGGAAATAGCTACGGCTGTCACGAAAATTATCTCATTTCAAGACAAACGCCATTTACACAGATTGCCAAACAAATAACTACACATTTTGTGAGTAGACAGATTTTTTGCGGTGCTGGCAAGGTAGGAGCCGAACACCGCGGGCTGACGGGAAAAAACTCAAATCTAAATCTTTTTCAGGTCAGTCAGCGTGCTGATTTTTTTGAAGAAGAGATTGGTTTAGAGACCACACTGAAGAGACCGATCGTCAACACTCGCGATGAGCCCCATTGTGATCCAGCCAAATATCGCCGGCTACATGTAATCGCGGGTGATGCCAATATGAGCGAGGTAGCAACTTTTCTCAAAGTCGGGACAACATCGATAGTGCTGGCGATGATTGAAGATGATGCTTTCCCTGCTCACCTCGTGATCAAGGATCCTGTACATGCAGTGCGACAGGTGAGTCACGACCCAACGCTCATGGCTGTTATCGAAATGGTCGATGGACGACACTTAACTGCTGTACAAATTCAAATAGAGATCATTGAGGCTGCAACAAACTATGCAATTCGGTTTGGTCTTGATTCGGTGGATACGCAGATCGGAAATGATGTGCTTCAACGTTGGCAGAATGTGGTTTCTAGCTTGCAATCAGATCCCTTGACTGTCGCAAATATTGTTGACTGGATTGCCAAGAAACGGATTATCGAAGGCTTTGCTCAGCGCCACGGATTGCAAGCGACAGATCCGCGACTCAAGGCGATCGATTTGCAATATCACGACATGCGAGTGGAAAAATGCCTTGCGTTGCGTGCGGGGCTTGATGTGTTGTGTTTGCCCCAAGACGTGATGTGGTCAATGGTGCATCCGCCAAGCAGTACCCGGGCGTACTTTCGTGGAAGCGTTTTGCAACGTTGGCCCAGCGATGTGGTCGCAGCCAACTGGGACAGCGTGGTTTTCGACATTCCCAATCAAGGTCTGAAGCGAGTTCCAATGCCCGAACCATTGCGCGGCACTCGTGAACTTGTTGGGGATTTGTTGAAAAGCTCTCAGAATCCAGCAGATTTAATTGCCAAATTAGGAGACGGGTTTTAACTTCTATTGGGCTGGCAGCTGGGTGTGTTTTTGGCTATGGTCTCTGTATGGTCGAGCAAATTAAGAAATCTGCATCATCAAGAAAAGCGGCAGAATCGGCAAGCCGGTCTGATGCCACTGCGAATAAAGATACAAAGAATCTCACGGCAGAACTCGACAGTTTGCTGGATGAAATTGATGAGGTGCTTGAATCTAATGCAGAAGAGTTTGTGAAGAGTTATGTGCAAAAAGGTGGGCAGTAGCCCTAACCTACAGTTGTATGTCGATGCCGATGTTTTCCTTTGAGCAGGATCCCGGTGCGAATTTTGGCGAACTTCTGAAGCGAGTTGGGTTGTCACCGTTTGGAGATCCAATACCTGCCAACGAAATTCTCGTACCGCATGCAACTACGTGTGTTGCTCTGCGATGTGCCAACGGTGTGGTGATGGCTGGCGATAGACGAGCCACATCCGGAAACTTGATCAGTCACCGTGAGATGGAAAAAGTTGTGCAAGCCGACCAATTCAGCGGTGTAGCGATTGCAGGAGCCGCAGGGCCGGCCATGGAGATGGTCAAATTGTTTCAGTTGCAGATTGAGCATTACGAAAAGGTTGAGGGCCAATCGCTTTCTCTGGAAGGCAAAGCAAACCAATTGTCGATGTTTGTGCGGAGCAATCTGCCTGCTGCGATGCAGGGTTTTATGGTTGTGCCGATTTTTGCGGGCTACGACACCCTTCTCAATCACGGACGGTTGTGGAACTATGACGCCACGGGTGGTCGGTACGAAGAACACGATTTTGTTGCAACCGGCTCTGGCATGTTGCACGCAGGCACAGTGCTGCGAATGGGTTGGAAACGCGACATGACAGTTGATGATGGTGTAGTACTTACTGCTCGTGCCCTGTGGGAGGCATCTGTTGCAGACTCTGCAACGGGTGGTCCTGATGCGCTGCGCGGCATTTATCCAGTTATTGCGTCGATCACTAGCGATGGGTTTGCGCGCGTCGATGATGCACGTCTGAAGAACACATATGACGAAATCGCGAAGGGTGTTGGTCAGCAATGAGCATGCCGTTTTATGTAGCACCCGAGCAGATGATGAAGGATCGCGCTGACTATGCGCGTAAGGGGATAGCCCGTGGACGTGCACTTATTGCTCTGCAATACATCGATGGCATTGCTTTGATTGCGGAGAATCCATCCAACACGCTGCGCAAAATTAGCGAAATTTATGATCGCATTGCTTTTGCCGGTGTTGGCAAATACAACGAGTTTGATCAATTGCGAGTTGCGGGTGTGCGAGCTGCCGACCTCAAGGGATACCAATTTTCGCGCTTAGACGTGGACGCCCGTGGTCTTGCAAATCAATATGCACAGATACTTGGGCAAACATTTACACACGAGATGAAGCCCCTTGAAGTTGAGATTCTCGTTGCTGAAGTTGGGCTCACACAAGAGCAAGATCAGCTGTTTCACATCATGTACGACGGCACAGTAATTGACGAGCATCAATTTACGGTTTTAGGTGGCGACATGGAGGCAATTCGTACTCGCTTAGTAGAGCGCTTTGTGCCTCAAGCCAGCCTGCAGAACGCCGTCAAGTTTGCGCATCAAGCCTTAAGCCTCAATGACCAACAGATTGAATCTTCAGAACTTGAAGTAGCAGTGCTTGTACGCAACAACTCTCGTCGATGCTTCAGTCGATTGAGCGAAGCAACAATTATTCAATATTTGGCTTAATCTGCTGGTGACATGGACAAACGCATCTTCGGAATTGAAACCGAATATGGGGTTACATGTACGCTGCGGGGCCAACGACGCCTGAGCCCGGACGAGGTTGCTCGGTACCTCTTTCGAAGAGTTGTCTCATGGGGTAGAAGTTCAAATGTTTTTCTTGAAAATGGAGCACGCCTCTATCTAGATGTTGGCTCGCACCCGGAATATGCGACCCCCGAATGTGATTCGATATACGACTGCACCGTGCACGACAAGGCAGGAGAGCGAAAACTAGAGGACTTGCTCATTGGTGCCGAGCAACGACTGCGCGAAGAAGGAATTCGAAGCACAATTTACCTTTTTAAGAACAACACAGACTCGGCAGGCAATTCGTACGGTTGTCATGAGAATTATCTCACTCGTAGGAGCGATGAGACAGATAAGTATCAACAAGATCTGATTCCATTTTTGGTTTCTCGCCAGATATTCACGGGAGCTGGCCAAGTGTTGCAGACCGCTCGGGGACCAATTTTTAGTATTGCTCAGCGAGCAGAGCACATTTGGGAATCAATGAGCTCTGCAACAACCCGTAGCCGCCCAATCATTAATACGCGAGATGAACCACATGCCGACGCCGAGAAATATCGAAGATTGCATGTGATTGTTGGAGACTCAAACATGAGTGAGTACACAACATTTTTGAAACTAGGGAGCACAGCGTGCATCCTGCGAATGATCGAGGCGAAAGATGTTTCACTGCGTGACTTGACCCTCGAGAATCCTGTGAGGGCAATTCGCGATATCAGTCATGACATTACGTGTCGAAAAAAGGTTCGACTAGAGAGTGGTCGTGAACTGTCTGCGCTAGATATCCAACGCGAATACCTCGATAGCGCACTCAAGTTTGCAGACACGCACGGATTTTCGCCAACAGAGATGCAGGCACTTGAAATGTGGGAGCACTGTGTCTCAACGATTGAAAATGACCCGCTGAAGTTGGGCACCGAAGTGGATTGGGTGATTAAGCACAACCTCATAGATGCCTTTCGCTCTAAACACGGTCTTGCCCTTGACGATGCGCGAGTTGCAACTCTGGACTTGCAATACCACGACATCCGCCGTGATCGAGGCGTTTTCTACCGGATGCAGGATCGGAACATGATAGAACGCATCTGCGTCGAAGACGATATCACTTCAGCAATGGACAAGGCGCCTCAGACAACTCGCGCACGACTTAGATCCGAGTTCATTACTGCTGCAAAAGAAAAAAAGCGTGATTACACGGTCGATTGGGTTCACCTCAAGATCAATGATCAAGCACAACGCACGGTGCTCTGCAAAGACCCGTTTAAAAGTAAAGACGATAGGGTCGAAAAACTCATCGCATCGCTCTAGCTAAGCGTTGTTGCGGCTACCGTTACAGACTGATGAATTCCGAACTGCAGCCGTCCGCGTCCACGAACGGTCAGGGTTTGCAGCTGATACGCGAATGGGTGACAGTGCTGGTTGTTGCTTTGGTGATCGCGATCACCGTTCGCTCGCTCATTTTGCAACAGTTCTATATCTCTGGACCGAGCATGGAAACCACCATGTTTCAAGACAATCGGGTGCTTGTCAACAAACTGTCTTATCGGTTGCACGATATATATCGAGGAGATGTTGTTGTGTTTGATCGAGTAACTGTGGACGGCGAAGTCGTGCAGCATGACGACTTGATTAAGCGTGTCATTGGACTGAGCGGTGAAACAATTTCTATTAAGGACTGCCAAGTGTTTATTGATGGCAAGTTCCTCCCGGAGCCATACCTGAATGACTACGACCTCGCTCAGTCATCATTAGATGAACGTTGTCGCGTGCCACTAATGGAAGAAACTCTGATTCCCGAAAATCATTTGTTTGTAATGGGAGACAACAGACCGCAGTCTTTTGATAGCCGCATGTTCGGCTCGATTGAACAAAATCTTGTTGTTGGTCGCGCGTTTGTAACCATTTGGCCACTTGCTGCTGCCAGGTTTCTCTAACTCGTTTTCTTGCTGGCCTCAATCATCCTGTCGGGCCAATCGCTAAATACGCCGTCAAGCCCCATGCGAATTCCATTTTCAAGAACAGTTTCGTGTTGCATGTCCCAGCCAAAGGAGACGATGTTAAAGCGATGGAATAATACAACAAGTCCACCGTTCCAGTCGGTGTGATGCATGTTGCAGGCTTCAATACCACTTGCTGCCAGATTTGCCGCGCGTCGCTCTGGACCTTCCTTGATTTTGGCAAGTCGAGTCGAATCAACAAGCTTGCATCCCAAAATTGAATCTCTCTTGTTAATGAGCAATTCAAAGCTTGGATGACAAAGCCACATCCGCTCGAGCATCGACTCATCAATATTCGATACCGTTTTTTCGATAGTTTCAAACACAACAGGGTCTTTGATATCCAGACTGAGTTGGTACTTCGTTCCGCAGTATTGAAGTAATTGCTCGAGGCTCGGTATGTGAGCGGGCAGGGCTGTTCTGTCGAGCTCAGCAATTGGTATGGACCGCAAACGTGACTTCACCACTCCGTCATGATCAAGAACCAACACTCCATCACGAGTGACCCATATGTCACTTTCTAAGCCGGTGGAACCCAATTTGAGCGCTAGAGCGAAGGACTCGAGAGTGTTTTCAGGGGCGTATGCACTTGCACCTCGATGGGCGAAAAGGATTGGCTCGTTCAGAAGAGAAGGGAGCAGTTGCTGCATGAAACAATGATATGCCCTCTTCGCTAGAGCCTTTAGACTGATGCAATGTTTAATTTTTCGGGAAGCGAAATCATTTTTTTGCTGATTCTCGGTCTTGTGGTCTTGGGACCCGAAAAGCTGCCGCCAGTGTTGCGCAAGATGGGGCAGCTGTACGGTCAGTTCAAGAAAATTACAGGTGATGCGCAGTCCGAATTTAGAGGTGCCTTTGCCGAGCCACTTCGCGACATGCAAAAGGCCGCCAACGAGTATAAAACTGTGTTTACTGATGCCTCGAAACAGGTAGAAAGTCAATTCATTGATACGGCTACCGTGTTTACTCAGAGCGCAGCCCAAGAGCAAAAAGAGTCCGTTGTCGAACCGGTGTTTATCCCGTACGAGTCGGATCAGAGTGCGAGTGCTTCAGACGAATTAGATCTTGAGCCAACCATTATCGAATACGAAACCAAAGAAGGCAGTTAGTGGCCTGGCGATTCTCTAAAACCGCGCTCAATGGGGCAGAACCCATGTCAATCATGGCGCACCTCTCCGAACTTCGAATGCGCATTATTCGTGCTTGTCTTTCAATCGCCATAGGTGCAGCGGTGATTCTCATTTTTTATGATCAGGTGTTGCACTTTTTGACACAGCCGTACAGAAACATCTGTGAAGCCCGTCCAGACTTCAACTGTGATGGTTCGCTCTACGCATTAGGTCCGCTTGAGGGGCTCGCTTCGCGTATTCGTATTGCCGGTTACGGAGGCATCATCATTTCAGTGCCAATCATTCTTTGGCAACTATGGAGATTTGTTTCACCAGCGATGAGTACGAAGGAAAAGAAGTATGCAATGCCTTTTGCCATTGCATCATTTGTGCTCTTTGTTGCAGGTGGCGCGCTTGCATTTTGGACACTAGATAGAGCGCTTGAGTTTCTTATTTCGTGGTCGGGTGCTGATGTCAATCAGACCTACCAGATCGCGAAGTACATCAGCCTGGTCGCGCTTATGGTGCTGGCATTCGGTGCGGGTTTTTTATTGCCTGTCATTGTTGTATTCCTGCAATTAGTTGGAGCAGTTTCTCCTCAGCAACTGCGAAAGCAATGGCGTATTGCAATAATGATCGTGTTCGTAATCGCTGCTGTTATCACACCCAGCGGTGATCCGATCAGCATGCTCGCATTAGCGGTACCGATGACTGTCCTGTACATCCTCGCAGTCCTCATTGGCTTTGGTGCGCAGCGTCGTAGACGAAAGAAATCGCAAGACGAAGACTTCGTTCACGCATAACTCAAATGTCCGACGCTGACACCACAAAATTGACAGCTAGGTATGACTTTGCTCTCGATAAATTTCAGTTGGATGCAATAGCAAGTATCAATGAGGGGCGCAACGTGTTGGTTGCGGCACCAACTGGATCTGGAAAGACAGTTGTAGCCGAGTATGCCGTAGCTCGAGCACACCGAGCAGGATTGAGATCCTTTTACACGGCACCAATCAAAGCACTTTCAAATCAGAAATTCGTAGAGCTCAGCACCTTTTATGGCGCGTCACAAGTGGGGTTGCTGACTGGCGACAACAGCATTAATCCAAATGCACCCATAGTCGTGATGACTACCGAAGTATTGCGAAACATGATCTATGCACGATCCCAAGCACTCGAGTCACTGGGAGTAGTAGTGCTCGATGAAGTGCACTTTTTGCAAGATGCTTATCGGGGGCCGGTCTGGGAAGAAGTGATTATCCATCTCGAACCTACCGTGCAGTTGGTGTGTCTCTCTGCCACAGTTTCGAATGCAACCGAATTGTGTGATTGGCTCACAACAGTTCGTGGTCCGACAACACCGATCGTCGAAACCAAGCGTCCGATTGAACTGACTAACCATTATTTGGTTGGGGACAAGACGTCAAAGATCGTTCGAATATTCGACACACTGATAGATGGCCGTGCCAATCCTGAAGTGACGCGTTTTGAGCAAAACAAGGTGACTTCAAAGTTTCCACAATCATCCCGACAATCAGTACGCCAACCAGCACGCCAGGCAACTCGACAGTTTGGTTCGTCGAACAGTCTGTTTGCGCCAAGCCGATCCGACATCGTCAAAGAACTTGCCACCGCCGATTTACTTCCTGCGATATTTTTTATTTTCAGCCGTAATCAATGTGATGAGGCTGCTCAGTCGTGTTTGAAGATGGGCATCTCGCTCACTACCACCCTTGAGAAAAAGGAAATTGTTGCCATAGCGCACGAGCGCTTGGCTGACTTCACTGATGATGATCTCGTAGCTTTGCAGTTCACGCAGTTTATTGAGCAACTCGAAGCAGGCATCGGATCGCATCATGCGGGCATTGTTCCGACATTCAAGGAGATTGTAGAAACATGTTTTGCGCGCGGATTAGTCAAAGTTGTATTTGCTACCGAAACTCTTGCCGTTGGTATCAATATGCCTGCAAGGGCTGTCGTGATCGACAAGATCACAAAATTCAATGGTGAAAATCACCAAATGCTCAAACCGTCTGACTATGCGCAATTGACCGGACGCGCCGGCAGACGCGGTCTTGACGACATCGGACACGCACTTGTGGTGTGGAGCCCGTTTGTGACCTTTGATCAGGTTGCGACGCTTGTTGCGAGTAAGTCATTTGTGCTCAACTCCGCTTTTCGCCCGACCTACAACATGGCTGCAAACCTGATTCGCTCGACATCTCAAGTGCAAGCGCGACACCTGCTCAATCTGTCCTTTGCGCAGTTTCAATCGGGCAAGGATGTTGTTGAAATACAGGCCCGCATTCAGCGTCGTAGCAAAGAACGAGATCGCCTGATGCTGCAAGCCGAAAGTCCGTTTGGCGACATTGATGAATACCGGACACGCCAATCCAAGACAATACCTCCATCCGAAATTGATGAGTCACTCAGTCAACTTCGTCCAGGAGACGTGATTGAGGCCGGGAGTTTGTCGCACGTAGAGCGGATGGTTGTACTTACCGTTGCCCAGCGAGGCGACGGCACAAAAATAACTGCGCTCTCCAGATCAAGGATGGTACAGAACTTTTCAGCACGCGATTTCGCTCAGCAAGTTGTCCCGCTCGGATACATCAAACTGCCATCACCGTTTGCTCCCACGAATAACAAGTTTTTGAAAGAAGCTTCGTCACGATTGTCCACCGCAAAGATCAGACAAGCATCTCGAATCAAACAGAACAAGCGACCACAACAGGAGGACCATCCGGTGGCCGATGATCCCGATCTGAAATTTCGACTGATCGCTGCTGAGTCAGCAGCACGAATCGATCGCGAGCTTGGACAACTTGAGAAGCGTGTCTCGACCAGCACACAGTCGGTGAGCAACAAATTTGATGAGCTCACAAAATTGTTGGGTGAATACGGTTTCGTAGATGATTGGTCTCTCACACGGCGAGGACAAATGCTCTCGCATATTTTTCACGAATCAGATCTTCTAATCGCTAACTGTGTATCGGATGGTGTCTTTGACGGACTGAGTGCTGCCAATATGGCGGCGCTCGCAAGCATTTTTGTATTCCAGGCACGCGGGGGAGAAGAATCTGCTTCTCATTTCCCAAACAATGAAATGAAGGTTCGGTGGAAGAGCGCTACCAAAATCAGTCAGCGACTTGCCACTTCCGAGACCAACCACGGTCTCGTTGTGCATCGCGGACCAGAGGCTGGTTTTATGGGAGCCGCATTGGATTGGGTGAATGGCACACCTCTCGTGGATGTACTTGAAGAAGACGAACTTACCGCTGGTGACTTTGTGCGCACCATCAAGCAGCTGATTGACCTGTTGCGACAGTTGTCTATGGTGCTGTATGAAGAGAGCGACAGGGTGGCCGCAAGTACAGCAGCAGAGTTGTGCTTTAGGGGTGTGGTTGCGGCTTCGAGTTCAGTTGGACGAATTACGTCATGACGATTAGCAGGCTCTCGCCGTATGGCACTTCCGTAGTGCGACCGCAGCACCTTGGTGTGTTACGTAGCGACCGCGAGATTGCAAAGGATTTTCTCATTGGCGATCATCGCGGATTCAACACGGTGATTCAAGGCAGTATCGCCCAGTCGTTAGGAATAACGTCAAACGATTCGAGCATCAACACTCGTGCACACGTCACCCATGTATTGATTGACTTGTTACACGTTGAGTTTGGAACTACTGATACACAAGGTAAACCTACAAGCATTGTGGTAGCTGGTTCGATCGTGCTGCAACAACAAACGCTGATCAAAACGCATCTCATTATTTCCAACAGTGGAATCGTGCGTGGTCGAGATGTGTTGCCGCGTGCACACCCCAACGATGGATATGTTGATGTGCTCAACATCGACGAAGCCATCTCCACGCGTCAGCGACTCTCTGCATGGCGTCGTGCTGCAACTGGTTCACACCTGCCACATCCTCAACTTCGAGCTAGTCGCAGCACCGAATTCGAGTGGTCGGGGCGAGCATCTCGGATGGTGGCTGACGATGTGACATTTGCTGGCGTGGTGTGGTTGCGGTGCAAAGTGCTTGCAGATGCGACAAGCCTGTACTTCTAGTTTTCTAATCCCATTTCACGCGACCCAAAACTTCTAGGATTATCGCTCGTGACCGTCTATATCCCTGAAGTATTTACCGACGCTGAGGCCGAGATTTTGGTGCGTTATTTCACCAACCTGGACGGTCCTGTTTTTGCGTTGGTCAACCTGCCAGAGGTAGTCAAGGGTGCACTTTTTGCTCGCTACAGTCGCACCCCGAAAAGTCTGCGTCGTTTGTTTCTTGACGAGTTTGTGCACGATCTGGATCTGTCAGGGGACCACGGTGTAGATGCGCGAGCCGGACTTGCACATGCCGAGGGTCTTTACGAAAAGATTTTCGTTGAATATGGCGACGATTCAGTAGCGCAGTTGGGTGGAGTGCATTTAGCCTGCGAACAAGCATCCAATTTGTTGACCAAAATTCTCGAGTGGGGACGATTGATGAGCTACCTCGAGCAAAGTACTCGCTACATCAACTACGACAATCGACTTGGTGGGCGTTATCGCTATTTCAGAGACCCAGCAATCGTGAACGGTCCGTTCGGTACGAGATATGTGGGCGACATGGACCGCATGTTCGACACCTACAGCAGTCTCGTCACGACGGTTACCGATCACGTGCGCTCCACGATTCCACGCTCAATCAATGACTCGGACTTTGTTTATCGTCAGGCAACGCGTGCCAAGGCATTAGATGCAGTGCGAGGAATTCTTCCAGCGTCCGCACTCTCTAACGTTGGCGTGTACGGCACGGGTCAATCGTACGAAGCGATGTTGTTGCGAATGCGTGCACATCAATTGCCCGAAGCGCGCCACTATGCAGATTTGATTCTCGTCGAGTTACGCAAGGTGATTCCGAGTTTTTTGCGTCGCGTTGATATTCCAGAGCGCGGTGGAAGGTGGAGCTCATATTTTGCCGAGAACAGGGAAAACACAAGTCAACTTGTTGACGACATGTTTGGAGCGCTCGATCCAGAACCTATGCCCGAAGTTTCGCTTGTTGATTTTGATCCAGATGGTGAGAACAAACTGCTCGCCGCAATTTGTTATTCACACTCACACTTACCCGAGTCGCAATTACTCAAGCGTGTTGAAATGCTGGACCAAACTGAAAAGGTGAAGTTGATCACTGCATATGTTGGCAATCGCGAAAATCGTCGACACCGTCCAGGCCGAGCATTCGAAAGAACTGATTATCGGTTTGATGTGCTCGGTGACTACGGCGCATTTCGAGATCTACAACGCCATCGTTTACTGACCATCGAGTGGCAGCGTTTAACCCCTCACCATGGCTTTGTGATGCCTGAACTCGTTGCCGAAGCGGGAGTGGGAGAGCAGTTTCAAGAGGCCATGGCGCGCTCTGGGGCCCTCTATGACTCGCTCTTGCCCGATTACCCCGAACAGGCTCCGTACGCGGTTTCGATGGCTTACAGGCTCCGGTATTCGATGCAATTCAACGCTCGTGAGGCAATTCACATGCTCGAATTGCGGTCTGCCCCTCAGGGTCACCCCGCATATCGTCGCGTTGTTCTGGAGATGCACCGTTTAATCGCCCAACAGGCCGGACACACCGCCATCGCCGACGCAATGTCCCACATGACCATGGTTGCTCCAGACCTTGAACGGCTTGATTCTGAGCGCAAATCCGAGTCGAAGAGACAAAAGACCTAATTCGTTGATTTTGAGGTGAATTGGGCTATTGTTCGCGCGACAAGTGAAAGGGATAGTGAATGTCTGACGACGAAATCATTGATGCGGAAGACCTAGATCCAGCGATGTTGATCGTGGTAGACCCAGATGCCGAAGTGCTGGATGCCGACTCAATCGGTTTAGAAGGCGACGACGAGTCATTTGTGCCCACAGACGATCTCGCTGCCGACGACACTCTCGAAGAAGTTGAAGATCCCGATGTTATTGCGGTTGCAACCGATGCAGTGGCAAAAAAGGCAAGCGAGGACGAAGACGAAGATGACGACTTACGCACCGAAGACGATGTTGAAGCCGACCTCGATTCGATCCTGAAAGAGAAGCTGACAGCCATCGACGATACGCCACTCGCTGACGAAGAAGAAGATGGTGTTGTCGTGGATGACAAGACCGATGGCATGGAACGTCTACAGCCGCGTCGACCCGACGAAAAACAATGCGCGCAATGCTTTTTACTAGTGCGCAACAGTGCTCCCGGATGTCCAGTTGAGGATGATGCATGTCCATTGTTCAAATAGTGAAGCGCATAGCAAGTCTTGGTCGCGACGTAGCACGAGACGCTGTTGAGCACAACACCGAATTTATTGAACAAGTTGCCCAGCGCGTCGAAGAGGTTAAGCAGAAAGAGATGCCAAAGATCAGTCAAGAAATTCGCAATGCGCGCGTGATCGGTGAGATGGCAGTCAAAATTGGGGCTCAGCGGGTGCAGAAGTTGGTGGATGAGTTCAACAATGATTCTGCGACCGACAAGCCAAACGAGCACTAATTTCCGTGACGCGTATATCGCCATTGTTCACTGTTCGCAGTGCAAGCGAACAAGACGTGATGGCGATTGTGGATCTAGCAAAAGAAGCGCAAACAGAGATCGCACAATTTAGGGGTCACGAACAACTACTAGAAGTTTGGACTCTTACTGAGCAGCAGTGGGCAACAGCAATCACTTCTGACAAAAATGTGGTGTTGGTTGCATTGAGTTCAATGTCCATCGTTGGTTACGCCAAAGGCGACATCGATGTCAAGGGCGCAATTTGCACGGTGGGTCATGTCTTTGTCGATCCCCAAGCACGGCAATTGGGGATCGGTGCAAGATTGGTTGGTGAGATTGCGCGAGTTGCAAAGTCAAAGGGTTGTCAAACGCTCGATGCAATTGCATTGCCGGGTGACAGGAAAATGAAAAACCTTTATGAGCGCATTGGAATGCCAGCGCGCTTGCTTATTGCCTCAAAAAATCTTTAGAGGCCCTGCCACACTGGTGGACGCTTTTCAATAAATGCCGTCAAACCTTCTTTGGTGTCTTGCGATTGCAGAACTTTGCCAAACTCGGCATTTGTCATGTTGATGAGCGTCTCATCATTCTCGTAAGCCGCAGCAAGAACAATCTTGCGCGAAGCCCACACGGCTAGTGGTGCAGCAAGACACACGCGCGATGCCAACTCAAATGCTGACTCTTCGGCTTTGCCTGGCTCAACCAAACGGTTGATGAGTCCGAGCGCATAAGCGCGTTCGGCCGATAGTGGCTGTCCAGTCAAGATCACTTCCATCGCTGTCGCTTGCCCAATAGCGCGTGGAAGTCGAAACAGACCACCTGCACCTGCAATCAGGTTTCGCATCACTTCTGCAAGACCAAATGCTGAGCGAGTTGTAGCTACAACTCGCT
>JAQCJO010000040.1 GCA_027592925.1 Actinomycetota bacterium
CGTGAGGGCACCGACTTGCGCATGGAAATGGAAGAGTCTGGCGTGTTTGAAAAAGCCGCCCTCGTGTTCGGCCAGATGGACGAACCACCAGGCGTGCGCTTGCGCGTTGCACTTTCGGCGCTCACCATGGCCGAGTATTTCCGTGACGTGAAAAACCAAGACGTATTGTTGTTCGTCGACAACATTTTCCGTTTCGTACAAGCTGGTTCTGAAGTATCAACGCTGTTGGGCCGTATGCCTTCAGCCGTGGGTTATCAGCCAACACTTGCTGACGAAATGGGTCAGTTGCAAGAGCGCATCACGTCAACACGTGGTCGGTCGATTACCTCGTTGCAGGCCGTATACGTGCCTGCCGACGACTACACCGATCCAGCACCGTTTACAACCTTTACGTTCTTGGATGCAACAACCGAGTTGTCACGACAGATCGCTTCGTTGGGTATTTATCCAGCAGTGGACCCACTTGCTTCAACGTCGACAATTTTGTCGCCTGAAGTTGTTGGTGATCGTCACTACAACGTTGCTCGTCGTGTGCAAGAAATCTTGCAGCGCTACAAAGAACTTCAAGACATCATCGCGATTCTTGGTTTGGATGAATTGTCGGAAGAAGATCGCCAGACTGTGTCTCGTGCACGTAAGGTGCAGCGATTCTTGTCGCAGCCGTTCTTTGTTGCCGAAGTGTTCACTGGTTTGAAGGGTGAGTACGTCAAGACTGAGGACACTGTGGAGAGTTTCGAGTCGATCATTAAGGGCGACCTGGATGACATTCCAGAGCAGGCTTTCTTGAACGTCGGTGGCGTTGATCAAGTGTTGGCTAAGGCCAAGGCTTTGGCGGAAAACGCTTAATCATGGCTGAGGGAAGTGTTCTTCGCGTAGAGGTGGTTTCACCTGAGCGCGTGTTGTTTGCAGGTGATGCCCGTCAGGTCATCACTCGCACACTCCAAGGCGGCGAAATCGCTTTCTTGCCTGGACACACCGCATTCTTGGGTGCACTTGTCGAGAACCACACACGAATTTATATGAGCGATGGCACGGTGCAAGACCTTGCTGTTCATGGTGGATTCGTTGATGTGGCTCCTGATCATGTAACGATCTTGTCTGACTCGGCCGAACTTGCCGCAGACATTGACATCGATCGTGCGCGTGCAGCGCTGCAGCGTGCTGAAGATGCGGCACGTGGTGAGCACGATGCAACTGTCGAGTCGGCGCTACGTCGTGCGCATGTACGACTTGCTGCTGCCGGTGGCGTTACCGACGCCCGCGCGGCAGCACACTAAACACTTAACCAGTTTTTGTAATCAGTCCAACGACTGATCCAATAATGACAAGGTTGACAGAGAGAAACCCCAGCATTATTCCTACAAATTCTCGATGAGATTTTGTGTTTGCGTCATCGAACCGCCTATTTAGATCGTCGAATCGCTTATCAACTGAATTGAAGCGTTCGTTCATGGCTTCAAAGCGAATATTCATTGTGCTTTCTAGCCAGTCGATCTTTGACTCGATATGCACGAACCCGGTGCGTGTTTCGGTTACGAAACCTCGGAATTCGGAGTGGGTAACAAACTCTTCATTTCCCGCATGTGACGTCATTTCTCAGATCGTTACACAATTGTTGCTCTGGCTGTCAAGTACCCCAAACCTCTATGGGTGTAGGCCCCGCATGCGGTGTGCGTCGGCAATGGTCTTGACACCCAAAACTGTTGCCGCCAATCGGTTTGGCAACTTCGTCTCTTGAGCAAATGCATAGAAGCGTTCAAACGCAGCACGCATCAAATCAATGACTCGAGCATTGACCTCGTCTTCGTCCCACGTGAGGTGAGCAAAGTTTTGGCACTGCTCAAGGTAAGAGCACGTCACTCCACCAGCGTTGGCGTACACATCGGGGATGACGATGACACCCTTGTCGGCAAAGATGAGGTCGGCTGTCGGGGTGAGCGGACCATTGGCGCCCTCAACCACGAGTTTTGCTTTCATGCCGTTTGCCTCGGCCTCGCCAACTGCTTCACCAAGTGCACACGGCATCACGATGTCGCAATCGAGACCAAATACCGCAGTAGAACCAGCAAGGCCTCGAGCAACAACCTCACCTACGCCGGTGTTGCAAACACTTCGCGCACCTTCGCGCATGGCTTTGTCTATCTTTGCGAGGTCGAGTCCGCTGTCGGAATGAATTGTTCCGCCAACATCAGAGAGCCCAATAATCAGGGCACCGCGAGCAGATGCGAGTCGTGCAGCCCATGAGCCAACTTGCCCGTAGCCCTGAATCGCTATCTTTTTGCCAACGAGTGAGGTGCCCATCTTGCCAAGCATCAGTGCAGCGGCTTCAACAACACCACGACCAGTTGACGATTCGCGACCAAGTGATCCACCAAGTTCGATTGGTTTGCCGGTGACAACTCCAGGCGTTGCATGACCAACACCTGTTGAGTATTGGTCCATGATCCACGCCATGATCTGCGAATTGGTGCCTACGTCTGGTGCAGGCACGTCGCGGTCTGGGCCAAGAAATGAGGCAATCTCCGAAACATATCGGCGTGTGATGCGCTCAATTTCGCCAATCGAATACTGTTTCGGATCAAATCGCACACCACCTTTTGCGCCACCGAGTGGCAGGTTGGCAATTGCGGTCTTGAGCGACATACCAATCGCTAAAGCAACCACTTCATCACGGCTTACTTCGTGGTGATATCGAATACCGCCCTTTGCCGGGCCGCGAGTGGTGTTGTGATGCACTCGCCATCCAACAAGTTGGTCTCGTGTTCCGTCGTCGCGTCGAAATGGAATTGCCACTTCGATGATTCGTCTTGGCGTAACGATCGTCTCGATCAAGCCATCTTCCAAATTCAGCCACTCGCCAGCCTCACGAACTCGTAGTTCGGCTGCTTCGAGTGCCGAGTAGGTCTTATATGACGCCATTGTCATACTGTTCCTTTCAGCAACGTTGCTGTGATCAGACTAGACCATTCAAGTCTCTAGTTGAGTTTTATCAGGTCACGCGAGAATCGGATTCCACCACATCTTCGTATTTTCGGGTCTTGATCAGTTCTCGAATGCGTGCAAAGCCTTCCCAAATTTCTACGTAACCAGTGGGTAAGGGTGACATTGCTACACGAATACAGTCAGGCTCGCGAAAATCCACGATGACATTTGCAAATTGTCGTAGTGCTTGCGACATTCGTCTTGCTTCTGGATGGCGGATGGTGATGTGCCCACCACGTCTATTGGCATCGCGCGGAGTAATCACGCTGCATCCAAGTGGTGCAAGCCACGCATCATGCAGGGCCAACATCATTTCGGTGCCAGTTGCTGCTTTTTTAGCAATTGCTGTCAATCCGGCGCGTTCAATCATTTTAAATGAGGCCTGCACACAACGCAGTCCGATGATTGATGGGCTTGCGATCTGAAACCCGCGAATGGTGGGCGAGCGGTCAAAACCCTGAGCCATTGCAAACTGGTCGTCTTGAGCAAACCATCCCTGAATTGGAACATGCAACTCTTGTTGTAATGACTTACTGACGTAGAGCCAGCCAGGTGAACCAGGGCCAGCATTTCCATACTTGTACGTGCACCCGATTGCAAGGCCAGCGTTGTCGCGATCAAGTTGCATTGGCACCACACCAACTGCGTGGCTTGCATCCCACACACAAAGTGCGCCAGTGTCGCGGGTCATTTGTGAAATGCGAGCGATGTCATGTAGCGCACCCGAGCGGTATTGAATCACCGAAAATGTAACGAGAGCTACGTCATCGTCCAAATACGGTGCCAACATCTCTGGTGTCACGTACTCTTCGCCATCCTCGTCGTTGATCAAAACCAATTCGCATCCAAGTTCTTGGCAGAGGCCTTCCAAGATGTAGCGGTCAGTCGGAAAATTGGCTGTATCGCTAATAACTTTGTGTTGCCCTGGTCGGGCGGTGATGGCGGCATGGCAAAGTTGATAAAAGTTGACGCTTGTCGTGTCAACTGCCAGCATTTGTCCGGGTTCCACGCCAAGTGTTGCTCGACCAATCAGATCGCCCGTGCTTTGTGCCTCATCGATCCACGAGTTCCAACCAGACACCATCTGTGAGCCCCACTCATTGTGCAGGTAATCGTTGACCACGCCAATGGTTGCAAGGGGAAGGCGGCCCAACGAGTTGCCGTCTAGGTAACACGTGTCTTCGTCGGTGATCACAAACTCTTGACGAAAACCCGCCAGTGGATCTGTCGCATCGAGACCCTCTATAAATGCTCATGACGTAAAGTTGCTGCTGCTCGATGACATACGCTCATCGTATGTCAAACACGCAGCCAGCGATCACGTATACCTCGTATCTCAAAATAGAAGAGATCTTGCAGTTGCAGCAGCCACTTTCTGACGGCCCCGAACACGACGAATTGCTCTTCATCATTATTCACCAGAGTTACGAGTTGTGGTTTAAATCGATTCATCATGAAATTGCTCGCGCACAAATAGTTCTCGAGACCGGCGATACGCATACTGCGCTTGGATTACTCGGGCGAGTGCGCACGATCATGAAAGTGCTAGTGAGTCAGGTCGACATTTTGGAGACAATGACTCCGTTGCAGTTCAATTCATTTCGTGATCGTCTTGAGGCCGCAAGTGGCTTTCAATCTGCGCAGTTTCGTGAACTTGAAGCGGTGTTTGGTCGACGCGATACCGGAATGATCGACCATCTGCCCAATGGTGATCAGCGAGATCGTGTGAGTGCAGCAATGAACCGACGTTCGTTATGGGATTCAGTATTGAAGTATTTGGTTGCGCGCGGACACCAAGTTCCTGATGCCATAATCAACCGAGATATGACTATCGAATATGTGGCTAACAAAGATGTGCAGCGGGTTATTGCCAACGCCTACCGTTCAGACCCTGAGACGGCATTGTTGCTCGAACGACTTGTTGATATCGACGAGGGTTTGCAAGAGTGGCGATATCGGCACGTCAAGATGGTTGAGCGCACTATTGGTCACAAGATTGGTAGCGGTGGTTCTTCGGGCGCTTCGTATTTGGCGAGCACGTTGTTTAAGCCGGTGTTTCCCGACCTGTGGGACGTGCGCTCTACTTTCTAGAAGTACCGATTAGCTGCATCACAACTACTTACAGAGTGACGGTGGTGGCCATTTCGGCGTAGCGACACAGCATGTTGGCAAGACGCACTTGTTCGATTGTTTTGCAGTTGACATTGAGCAACTCGGGCGAGGCAACCACAACAGTGATGGCTTGTGCGCGACTCACTGCAACGTTGAAGCGGTTTTTGCTGTACAAAAACTCGAAATTGCGAGGCACATCATCGGCGCTCGAGCTGGTGTACGAGACCAACACAATTGGTGCTTCGCTGCCTTGGGCCTTGTCGACAGTGCCCACCCGCTGGCGCAGCAAGTCTTCGGTGAGACCAAATGAGATAGCAGACGAACACGACAGTAGTTGGCGACGCAACTCTTGAACCTGGGCGTTGTATGGGGCGATCACAAAAATGTCGCGTGGGGTGATGGGGCGTACTTTGCCAAACTTGTCGGTGAAGTCTCGTCCTAATACGGATTCGTAAATCTTGACAACTGCCTTGACTTCGGGTGCGCTGCGCACCGAATAGTTTTCGTGCACCACTGGTACCCATCGCAGACCAGAGCCGTGCACAATGCCGCCTTCGCCAATGGTTTGCAGTGTGCACGGGTCGTCGGCGCCAAGCTTGCCTTCGTACACCTGCTCCGAAATGAACTCGGTAATCAGCGGGTGCATGCGTCGGGTAACACGCAGCAACACGCCATAGTTTGGCGGCACCACGTCGTGACCTTGGTTGATGTGCTCGAGGCCTGACAAGCCAGATGTGCTCGGGTGAGCGGCACGGGTGGGTTGCTTGAGCTGCTGTGGGTCGCCTACAAGCACGGTGTTCCGAGCAGCAAGCGACACGGCCAGGCTGTCGGCGAGTGAGAGTTGACCGGCTTCATCAATGATGAGTGTGTCGACCGAGTTGCGCATCGATTCATTGGAGAACAAGAAGCTCGTGCCCACAATTACATCAAACCTTTGTACATCGATAGAAATCTTTTTTGCATCTTTCACACTTTTTACGGTTACTTCTTGTTCCGCAAAAACAAGTGGGGCATCACCGTCTTTTGGTTTGACACAAATGCGTAGTGGTGTGTCCACAGTAAATCCGTGATCTTTGGCAAACTTGGTGATCTCCCGCATCAACTGGTGAGCTGCAGCATGAGTATTAGCAGTGATGCCAACTCGATGACCCTTTTTGATCAGGGCAAGAATAGCGTTGGCCGACGAATATGTTTTGCCTGTGCCCGGTGGGCCCTGAATCACAAGATACGAGTTGTCGAGGTGATGAATTGCCTCGGCAATCTGCAGTGGGTCGGGGTTGATGCTTTCACTGACTTGGTGAATGTCAAAATCGTCACGAAAGCGCGGCGGGTGCAGTCCAACGATGTCGTGTGCTGCAGCGTATGTTTTCCTGTTGTCGTCTTTGACAAGTTTTGCAAGCTCTTCGAGTGCCTCTTCAAATTGTTTTTTCGAAAAATATTCACGCTCAAACACCGACTCTGGGTGAGCGATGTCTTCGGTTGCTCCGCGCACGTCGAGGTCGATGGTGCCGTTGTCGAGGTCAACGTTGACGATCTTGATTTCGCCTGTTGGGCCGTTGTCTTCGGTGTCAAGGCGCGGTGGCCAGATGGTCGATGATGAGAGCGACGAGCCAAGCCCGATCTTGGTGATCTGTGCTGGATCAAACTTGTATTGACGAATGGCTTTAAAGCCCCACTTTTTCGACTTGGTGGTGCCGGTTTCTATCTCGCGCACAAACTTGAGCCCGGCCAAGGCGCTTGGGCTGTCGTACAACTCTTCGTGCTCCATCGACAACATGCTGATGAATTCATATGTATCGACTGCTTGTTCACGTTTGTGAAAGTCGAGCAAGTCGGCCATGAGCCAACGATGTCGGTAAGTGGCTGTCTGTTCCTCGGTGAGGTCGGTGTCGTACCGATGTTGATTGAGCTGCGCCACGAGACCCTTGCCGATCGAGATCTCTTCGTCCAGATCGGGGCGCAGCGGCGGGCGAGACAGTTTTTCGAGCTCGAGTGGTTGGTCGGCAAATTGCTCGACGAGTCGTGCGCGTTGCACTTCAAGCCAGTCACGCAAGCCGTCGGTGGAGTAGCAGTCGTTCATGTTGTAATCGGCGAGTTCGCGCAACACGGTCGTGTCACCTTCGGGGCCAAAGCCACCGTTATTGATTGACTGCAACCACTTTTCGTAAAACACAATGCTCAAACCGCCGTCAGCCACCAAGTCGGTGCGATTAAACACATACAACTGTTCGAGTTTTTTGATCGAGTACGACTCGACGCCAATGCGCATGGCCTGAGTAACAACGCGTGACAAGTCACAAAACACGCGTTGTCGAATGAGCGAGTTAAGTTCGGTTTCGGCAGTTGCGTAGCGGGTGGAAAGTCGGCGAAGAGCTGATGGCTCATAGTGGCCAAAGTGATACACGCGCATGTCTTCAAAGCCGGGCTGGCTGCGGCGTTTTTGAATGAATGCAATCACGTCGAGAAGTGCTTGACGCTCATCTTCTGGAGTGTGCGCCCAGATTTCGTGATATTTGAGTGTTCCGTCAGCTTCTTTCCATGAAAAGCCGTGCAAATATTCGAGGCCTTCATCGCCACGATAGGGGTGGCCTTCGATGTCGTAAAAAAGATCGCCCGGGTTTGGCGTGGGCAACATGTTGAAGCCACGGAAATCTTTAATGGGCAAAATGAATTCGGTTTCGGGTAACGCAGCAGGGTCTGCTTTCTTGGCCACGCGAGTGTTGTATTGCAGCTGTGCTTGGCGGCGCAAGCGATGCAATGTTTCATCTTCAAACTCGGGCACGCTCAAGTTGTCGGGGCTGGTAGCCAACTGGGCGAGTGTGGTGATGCCGTGCGACACCAGTGTTTCGCGATGTCCGTTGAGCAAGCCCGCTACATACGACAAGTGATCGCGCTCGCGCCACCACTGTGCGCAGTCTTTGTTCCAGCGACACATATTGCAGTTTTCTACGGGCACTGGCTCGGATGGGCCTTCGAACTTGTCGATCACGGCTTGCTGCAAATTCTTTTTCACGTGTCGGAAATATGCGGACACTTCGGAGAGCCGAATGGTGACTTTGCCCTCTTTGGCAGAGCCGGTGACGACGTGAATGAACTCGGGTTCGGTGCCTTGCAACTTGGTGAGCTGTTCGGCGTATGAGCACAACTGCAACACGGCGTTTACTTTGGCGATGCGCGCAAGTTTGGTGTCTTCTGGTTCAAAGGAATAGTTGCCAAGCAGTGATGCGACGTCGGTGGGCACCAAAAAGTCGGCGCGACCAACCCACGCAATGCCACCATCTTCGCTAAAGAATGTTGGCTGGTACAACGCGTTGGGGCCATCGGCCAACTTTTGTGCGGTGAGTGCAGCGCGGTCGCGCAATGCGGCAACCGAATATGGCGCGTCCATATCGCGGTCGATATCGAGGTTGACGATGGTGCGATTGAGTGTGGCGAGTTGTTCGCTCAGAGCGGCAAAGTATGTGGCTTCGTGTTCGGCGCCGTACTGCTGCAAAATCTCGGTGAGTTCGTCGTCATTTTTTGATGGTCGTGCACCGCCGTAAAGCGAGTGATAGTTGAGCCACGAGAGGTGCTTGCAAGCCAGGTGATTAGCCAAGTCGGTAGGGCTGAGTACGACGTTGGATTCAAGCTTTTGCATTACAGGAAAATCTACTAGAGGGGTGTTCTACGGATTGAGCAGGGAGGTGGGGCGTGTTGGCGCAACTAAAAATGCCTTCACGTGCAACGCATCAACTGTCTTCAGCAACTTTGCAGCAAGCGGAGTGAGACGCACGTCGGTCATCTCGCGCAGTTGCATCTCGATAGGTACGCCGCGTGTCATGCCGGTGAGGTCAAGAGCTTCACTTCCTTCAAGTGCCAATTGCATCGACACGACATCGTATGTTTTGACCAATAAGTTTTCGCTCAACACCACGTCGTCGTGCACAACCCATCCCGCAGGAACTTTCACCAACCATCTACGCGACAAGCGATGCAATCGCACAGGTAATTGCCACAACAACCCAACTGAGAGCACTGCACCAATGCCGCCGACTACAAATCGCTCAGATGCCAGCATTAGTGGCGTTATGCAAACCACGACCGCCATCACGCCCCAACCGAGAATGAGCGGCATCACGATGGGGGCTGGCACGCGCAATAAGTAACGGCGTTCGTCTCCGTATGCGCCGGCCTGCACATGAATTGAGCCGTAGTCAGATGTATATATAAGGACGAAGGTAACAAGCGCACACGCTGCACCGATGACATTGCCAACACCAAACGAGCTGTCGGGTAAACCATAAAGCAGGTGTGCCACCACAACAGGCATGATGCAACGAACAGTGGTGAGTGAAATGGGGTGGTGCAACCAGGTAGCCAAAGCAACGAGTGCCCACAGCAACCACAACTCGACGCTCATGGTGGTGCGCAGAACCTGTGAGTGAGACGACATCGTGTCCGTGAGGTTGTTGGGCAACAGCGCCGCAACCAGCCACAGCACCCGAACTGGCCAGGCAAGTTTTGCCAACAATGTACGAATCACGCCACCGAGCCTAGGTGCTGTTACAGCCCGCAAGTAATGTTGTCAGCATGGCTGCGAGCGCAAAACCCACTAAAAGCGAGATCGCCCGCGCAGCACACCTTCGCGACACACTCAATCAACACAACGAGCGCTATTTCACTCATGACTCACCCGATGTCAGTGATGCCGAATATGACGAACTCAAGCGTGAGCTCATTGCACTCGAAGCAAAACATCCGAGCCTGATCACGCTCGATTCGCCAACAGCCCAAGTTGGTGCGCCAACTCTCACCACGTTTGCTCCGGTGACCCACCGTGCACCAATGACCAGTCTCGATAATGCAATGGATATCGATGAGTTGCGTGCATGGGGCGAGCGCGCGGCCAAGGGTCTCGACAATGCGAAGCCGATGCAACTGATCTGTGAACTCAAGATTGACGGCTTAGCAATGAGCATCCGATACGAAAACGGAATACTTGTGCAAGCCGCCACGCGTGGCGATGGCAAGGTGGGCGAAGACGTCACCGAAAACATAAAGACCATTTCGGTGATTCCAAAACAACTTGTTGCACCAAAGGGCACGTCAATACCTCAAGTGCTCGAAGTGCGCGGTGAGGTGTATATGTCGATCAACGCTTTTCAACAATTCAAAGCCGACAAAGAGCGCGAGAACGAGCAGCGCATTGCACAAGGCAAAAAACCCGATGCAGTGCCAGCCAACCCGCGTAATGCCGGTGCTGGAAGTCTGCGTCAAAAAGATCCGTCTGTTACTCAGTCGCGCAGGCTCGCATTCTTTGCATACCAACTTGGCGAAACACAAGGCATGCCCGCGCTCACGAGTCATCACGACACGCTCAACTATCTCAAGCAACTTGGGTTTCCTATTAACCCCGAGCGCAAACTTGTCGACACGCTCGAGCAAGCTGAAGCATTTTGTGCCAACGCCGAAGCCAACCGCCACAACCTCGATTACGAGATCGATGGGGCAGTAGTCAAACTCGACGATCTTGCTCAGCGCGAGCAACTTGGCTTCACATCACGCGCGCCACGTTGGGCTATTGCGTTCAAGTTTGCGCCAGAAGAGCGCAACACCATTCTCAATGACATCCAGGTTTCCATTGGTCGCACCGGCCGCGCCACACCATTTGCCGTGCTGCAACCCGTTGTTGTTGCCGGCTCCACAGTGGGCATGGCCACCCTGCACAACCGCGAGCAAGTGCAACTCAAAGACGTACGCCCAGGCGACACCGTGGTCGTGCGTAAAGCGGGCGATGTCATTCCCGAAGTTGTTGGCCCAGTGCTCGACAAGCGCTCAAAGAATTCCAAGCCATGGAAGTTTCCCGATACTTGCCCATGTGATCTCAAGTCAACACTTGTGCAGATAGAGGGCGAGTCAGACACGCGCTGTGTCGAACCATCGTGTCCTTTTCAACGCGACCAACGCATCATTCACTTTGCTTCACGCGGTGGCATGGACATCGAAGGTCTCGGCGAGAAAACCGTGTTTGCATTATCCGACTTGCAACTCATTCAAGATGTCGGCGATCTCTACAGCCTCACGCAAGAACAGCTATTACAGATCGAAGGCTTCGGAGAACTGAGCGCCACCAACTTGTTGCAAGCACTCGAAAAATCAAAGTCAAAGCCATTACCCAAGTTGCTCACCGCACTCGGTATCAAACACCTTGGCCCTGCAGCGTCAGAGTCGTTGGCCAAAACATTTGGCAATCTCGACAACATCGTCACAGCAACTGAAGATCAACTGAGCATCATTGATGGCGTCGGCCCATCAATTGCACAATCAATCATCAGCTGGTGTAACCAAAAACAAAACAAAGCCATCATCACCAAGCTCAAAAAAGCAGGCATCGACTTCGGCAACGTGCAGGTGTCGCAACTTGCTCAAACACTTCTCGGCAAAGCCATCGTTGTCACCGGCAGTGTCGAGGGCTTTACGAGAGAAGAAGCCGAAGCAGCGATCAAAGATCGCGGTGGCAAATCACCAGGTTCAGTGAGCGCTAAAACCTATTGCGTCGTTGTGGGCACCGACCCAGGCGCATCAAAAGTGACGAAGGCCAACGAACTCAAGATTCCGATTATCGACGCGGCAAAGTTTCAACAATTGCTCGACTCGGGAACGATCTAACTAGAGCTGGGCAAGTACGGGGTGGATCCAGTGACCCGGCTCAAGAGTTGACGTCAGCCACGCCACATAGTCACTCGGCAAGTCTTTGATTTTGGTGCCCTTGTGCTTGCCAAACGGCATCAAACTTTCGGGTGATGATTCTGAGGCAAGCGCCAATAATTCATCGAGTGTCTTGCCTTCTTTTTTCGCAATTGCTCGCAACAATTCGAAGCACGCACCTGCATCAGCCAAGGCTCGGTGAGTTGGTTCAATCTCTACGGCAAACATGCTTGCCAATGTGGAGAGCCGATGATTCTCTGCTTTCGGGTAGAGAGCCTGTGCCAACCTCATCGTGCACAACGACGTTGCCTTCTTGCAAAACGACGCAAACATCGGCAAGTCAAACGCCGCATTGTGCGCCACCACCAACACGTGCTCATCGGCAAACTTGTCGGCGTGCTCACCCTGCAAAAACTGCTCGAGCGTGGGTTTGCCAGCCAACATCTCGGACGAAATGCCGTGCACCTTTTGGGCCCCAGGCTCAATAGGCATCTGCGGGTCAATCAACGACGTCACCGATTCCGACACCTTATATATGGAATCAAATTCGAGCCACGCGATCTCAACCGGCCGATACCCAGGCTGCAAGCCCGTGGTCTCAAAGTCGAGCACGATCATTCGATCAAATGTCATTTGGTGCGCGCCCCCATGGGCAACAACTCTAGGCGGCGGCCAGTGTTGAAGGGCTCAAGAAGTAGGGCGAGCGTAGTTTTGAGTCGGTGTGCGGCTCGATTAACCCGGTGGCCACAACTCGCTCGCCTGTCAAGTCTCGTGCGGCTTGCAGCACCGCATCAGTCGATCCGCCTCGATCAACTCGCAAAAACAGCACGACGATTCCATCCTCAACTTCAATATGCATCTCTGCACGTCGCGTGTCTTCAATAAAGTCACTCAAGACTCCGGTCACTGACCACGTTGCATTACCTAGTTCATTACTCATTTGATTTCTCCTTTGTTCGACCACATCGGTGGCGAGGTTCCTTCTTTTTCAAATAACTCCGGTTGGTGATATAACACGTTGTTCACTTCATATTTGGTGGTCTTGAGAGCTCTAGCTAACTCACGTGACGATTGGGGAGCCCTCAAGCGCAGCTCCAATTGAATTTGTAACAACCGATCGATCGGATCGTGTTCGCCCCGCACGGGAACAGACACGTCGTCATCGTCGGCCTCATCATCGACCATCTCTAGTCCAAGAAGCTCGCATACATCCTCATGAAATGAAGCAATGGAGTTAGACAAGTATTCTTTTGAAACCCCACTCCAGAAGTAGATCCGCCAATAAATCATGACGAAGGATTTGCCATCTTCATCTACAAATGGGGATTCGGATGCTGGATCATCGAACACAACAATCGGTGCAATATGCGAGAGATTCCAGTCATTTGCATAGGCGAGTGGTTCTTCATCAATTGATTTTTTGGCCGTGAGGACAACCGAGGTGAAGAATGGACCCCGTTCACCCAGCAGGATTCCCCATTCAAAATCCTCAGACTTCACTTCTATGGTGGCGAAATAATTCTCATCCGTTTCCAGCTCG
>JAQCJO010000041.1 GCA_027592925.1 Actinomycetota bacterium
TTTGCGTTGCGGTGGGTTCTCCGGCACGTGTGATCAAACAATATTCGCCAGAGGGCTATTGGGAAACTAGATAGATAAGTCCATTGGTGGTTTGCACGACTTCATGTAATTGTCGGCGGCGAAAGTAGAGAGTTTTTCGCTCAAGGGAATACCCATCACGATTGATTCGCCAAACGGAACATTCGACCCGAGTCGAAGCTGATCCGCATATGCGCGGCGGTCACCGATGTATTTGCGGTAATCGCTAATCCAGAGCGGGATAATCGCTTGACCCTTGGCGTCCTGAGGTTTCGTTGTTTCTAGTTTGTCCAGCATTTTGTCCAGAGTGTCGGTCGCAAGATCTACGATTTTGGCTCGTTCGAGTAATGCATCTGCCCCAGCATCAGTGATTGGTCGAAAGTCGGCGAGAGCGATTCTTTCGGTTGCAGCGTCTTTGCAGATTATTTCAGCACGTTCAGTCCACGCTCGATCATTAATCTCATTGACTACTTCCTTGGACGCAAAAAACAATGCATACACCCACATTGCACCGATCAGGGCGAACACCATCACCAGTGTCGATGTCAATGCAAGTCGTTTCATGATGGTTCTCCGATTGATTAAAGCGTGCTCTGATCGTATGTGCTGGCTCGTGGTGAATCGCTCTACTCGGCCATTGTGCGATCAGTAACAATTGTCATATTGCTAGATTGTCTGTGTGATGGTGACTGCGAATGTGACGGAATCTCTTGTTGTTGAGGAAACTCCGGTGCAAAGTCGACTACGGACTGGCATTCGTCTCGTTCGAGACTTACTCAAGTTTCACCCGCGCCTTTTTGCAATTGCTGTCGCTGGTGCATCTCTATATGCAGTGTGCACTGTGGTATCAAGTTTAGGTGTTGCATTTTTGGTCGACAGCGTTATTTTGCCGCGTTTTGTAGCAGGACAGATCGACACCGGCGTCTATGTAACCGGAGCAGCAATTGTTATCGGTATCGGCTTGCTGAGAGCATTTGGCGTTGTTGTACGACGAAGCTTTGCAGGCGTCAATAATTGGCGAACTGTCGAGTCGCTGACAATGTTGCTGGTGCGACAGATCATGACCCAACCATCGATATGGCATAAAAAGCGGATGACTGGAGACTTGGTCGCACGAGTCGGCGTCGATTCCGATGCAGCAGCGGAAGTGCTTGGACCTTTGCCGTTTAGTACGGCAGTCGTGCGACCCGATGTTTTGATTTTGGACGAGGCAACTTCATCGGTCGATGCTTCTACGGAAGTTCGTATCTCGAGGGCACTCAGAAAACTTGCCCTAGGTCGAACAACAGTTTCAATTGCGCACCGCTTATCGACTGCAGCTCGTGCCGAACGTGTCGTACTTCTGGAAAACGGTCGAATTATTGAAGATGGATCGCACGATCAATTGATCGCCAAGAATGGTCGTTATGCGCGTCAGTATCAAAGCTGGGTGTTCAGTACGCAAAGTACGATTTGACAATGCAGCCGATCCGTAGAACTTTAATTGTATTGAGCGGTGTGGCTTGTGTTGTTTTGGCATCGTGCTCGCAAACAGGTGAAACGTTTGCTGTCTGTAGTCGGGCTCCAGAGCTTGAAAGTTCGTTGGTGGCGGTTGACGTGGCGATTACCTCGATGTCGGATGTTTCGGCTCGACAATTGCAAAGCATGTTTGCCGTGTTGTTGTCTTCGCTCGATGCAATTGGCGATGTTGCACCTGTTGACTTAGTAGATCAGTTTTCGCAAGTCGAGCGCGCATACCATTCAGTTTCTATAGCGCTTCAAAACGTCTATTGGGAGGGCTCGGTCGGTGTCAGCGATGCTGCAGTTCTGGCATCAATAGATGATCTTTCACGCAATGACAATGTGAATGCTCTTACCGCCGTTCGGTCGTTCGTTACGGATTCTTGTCAAATAGAACTGCAAAGCGGGGTCAACAAAACTCCCGGAGACGCAGTTGATTTGCCGGCTCCATCTATAGATGTTGAGCCGCAACCAGATTTGAATACAGGCTTCGACAACGAAGAGAGTGCACTGCAGTCGTATGCATATTTTGTCGCAGAACGTTTCGATCAGGCACTCACTCCGGAGCAAGCGCTATGCGTTGGCACCTTGTTGACAAATGATTCCTTAGAGAAGGGTTCGCTATCAGATGTGCAATTCAACGCACTGGTTGTCAAAGCTTTCGATGAATGCAAAGTAAATAGTGTTGCGTCAGCAACAACTGTTGGGTAAATCCAACTAGATTGTGGCTCATGGAATTCGTACTCATTCGGCACGCACAGCCCGAATGGGTCAAAGACGGTCTCAGCATCGTTAATCCACCCCTTTCTACATTGGGCTTTCGCCAAGCCGATGTTCTGGGTGAGCGATTGAAAGACGATCGTTTTGATCATGTGTTCGTCAGCCCACTGTTGCGTGCTTGTCAGACAGCCGCTCCTTTGCTCAAGCACCATCACAGGCCACAAATTATTGAGCCATGGCTAGAAGAGATTCGCGAACCTGCTTGGCATGGTCAACCCGCCGAAGTCACCATTAAGGCGTACAACGATGATGCGCAAGCGAATGCAGGCGATCGCTGGTCTGGGCTTTCTGGTGGGGAGGCTGTAAGTGATTTTGTTGCACGAATTAGAGCTGGCTGCACCGATTTTTTGGCTCGCAATGGCGTTCGACGCCAAGAAACAAATTTGCCAGTTTGGGACATCGATGATCCGGCAACAAGTTTTGTTTTTGTTGCACACGCTGGCACCAACAGCGTGATCATCTGCCATCTTCTAGGCCTCGAGCCAACACCGTGGGAGTGGGAGCGCTTCGTGATTGGTCATGCATCCATGACCACGATTAAGGCGATCAAGCTTGGTGATGGTTACACATTTAGTCTTGAAAATCTCAGCGATCTCGAACATCTGCCGATGGTCGATCGAACGAGATAGGGAAGAACTCAAACGTAATTGGGTGAGACGATGATGGTTCTCACATCGTCACCGCCTCACCCTGCAAGGCTGCTTGCGTTGCTGGTTAGGACTGTGGGAGCACAGTCGTAACGTTGCAGGCATCGACAGCCTTGACGAACTGGTAGGGACTCACTGCAGGTCCGCCAAATGGGTGCACTTCAAAGTGCAAGTGTGGTGAACCACCACTGCCGGTTGATCCGTTATATCCAATGATCTGACCAGCGCGAACAGGAACACCTGCAGCCATGCCAGGAGCAAAACTGTCGAGGTGGGCATAGTAAAAGTATGTGCCGTTTGGAATCTTGATATAGATCGCATTGCCACCCAGCGCACCGCCGCTTGACATGCGGCTGATAACGCCGTCATTGGTTGCATAAATCGCAAGTCCCTTGGCACCCATAATGTCCACGCCTTCGTGCAAACGACCACCTGATCGTGGTTGGTGCCACGTATCGCTGAAAAAACAGCCACCTTGCATTGGGAATACTTGCAGCGTTGGCAAGCCAAGTGACTCGAAGCTTGGAATGAGTGCAAGTGCAACCGCTGTGTTGACGTCAAGCACCTTGGTTTGGTTGAGTGCACGTGCTGCTTGAAAGTTTGAAATCGCAACTGTTGTTGCAACACCGAACACGCCGTCAGCGCCACCTTTAACTACTGTTCCATTGGCGATCAATGCATTTTGCAGTGCACGAACCAATTCGCCTGACTGACCGCGGGTTGGCAATGTCTCGAAGGTCATGGTGGTAGTCGCTGCAGCAATTGGTGCTGCAGGTGCTACGACTGGAGCCGCAGGTGTTGTGACTGTCTTTACAGTAGCGACAACAACAGGCTTCGGTGCGCTCAACATGCCAAGAGCAATTGCTGTTGCCTCGTCGACAACCTTTGTAACTTTCAATCCTTTTGCTGTCTGAAACTTGCCGAGAGCGATCGTTGTTGCAAGACCGAACTTGCCATCAGCGCCACCTTTGACAGTGACGCCGCTATTGATCAACGCTTGCTGTACCGACCACACTGCATCGCCAGATGCACCAACTGCTGGCAAGGATGAAGAGCTCAGGGCCACAACGTGAACAAGACCCAAGAATTTCGCCGTCTTTGCGTCGAGTGTGCCACTTGCTTTAAATCCTGCGACTTTTTGCAATGACTTCAAAGCAGAGCGGGTTGCCTCAGAGTACGAACCGGTCACGCCACCTTTGATGGTGAAACCGCGAGCCATGATTGCCTCTTGAAGACGAATAACTTCTGGACCCTTGTCACCAAATTTTGGCATTTTTGCAGGTGCTGCTGTGATGACTGGCGATGCAGAGGCAGAAGTGGTGCTCAGTGCAATACCAGCGATACCGAATGTGCTCGACAGAACGCCGATGGCAATTGCCTTGCGAAAAATTGATCCGTTCATAATGTGCTCCCTTGTCTTGCTTGCGGTGTGAGTTCCGCATTAGGGATCGGTCAGAACAGACCAAACTTGAGTAAAAAACCACAGAAAATATCAAGTTGACCACTATCAGTGATATATTCATGGGAAATGTGGGCTATGAACCACCAATAGTGGGTTCTGAGGGTTGGTGGGTCCCTGGATACAGTGCAGTGGTGCCCCCAAGACAACTCACCCAGCAGTCATTTTTGGCAATCTCGAGGATTTCGCTTGCTTCCCTCTACGCGATCATCATCACCGGTTCGCTGGTGCGTCTCACTGGTTCTGGCCTTGGATGTGCGGATTGGCCTCAGTGCAGTAGCACCAAATTTGTTGATGTTTCGACGGGGCATGCGGCTATCGAGCAAATCAACAGATTGTTCACCGGCATTGTCAGCGCTGCGGTAATTGCAGCCGTTTTGGGCTCAGTCTTTGTGACTCCCCGAAGGAAGTCGCTCATTTGGCTCTCTAGCGGTTTGGTGGTTGGAGTAGTGGCGCAGGTGATTCTTGGGGCAGTTGTTGTTTTGACTGGTCTGAATCCATGGTCGAATATCGCACACTTTCTCGTTTCTCTAGCACTTGTTACCACTGCCGTATTTTTGGTTGAACACGCTGGAGCGACAAATGTCGATGAAGTCCCTGCAGTCAGCGATCAAACTGAGCCGATTCGTCCGATGACAAGGAGATTCACAGATCTCATTCTTGGTCTGTGTGGTTTGGCCATTATTTTGGGCACATTGGTCACTGGTGCTGGCCCACACGCCGGAGATGAGAACGCAATTCGATTAAACCTTGATTTGAGGTCGATCACTCGCATTCACAGCGCAACGGTCTTACTGTGTATAACTGCGACGTTGATATTTTTTGCCCAAGTCCGAAAAAGTGCCTCTGAATGGACGAGACTGAGAGCGAAATTGGAGGTGTTCCTCTTTGTGGCCGTGGCTCAGGGGGGTGTGGGTTATCTCCAATACTTTTCTGGCGTGCCTGCACAATTGGTCGCAGTCCACGTGGCATTTGCTGTTGCTGTGTGGATCACTGTGCTTCGGCTGTGGATCGCAAGTAGGGCGCAGCACTGATTATTTCTTGGAATTTCTGATGACCACTAGACTTTGGCCTTGTGTTGTTGAATCTTGCTGATCGCCCCCAAACCATAAAGAAGGTCTTGGTATTCGCTTTACTTGGCTTATTTTTGGGTGTTTTTGGAGTGAGCAGAGTTGCGGCTGATGACGCTGATTTGGGTATTAGTGGACAGTTGAAATACAAAAATGCTGCTGGAGAAACTATTTTCGTTGCAGGAGCAACTGTTTCGGTCGATGGTCTGGATGCTGTCACAACTGACGAGACTGGCTCGTTTCGAATCCCAGTTCCTGGTCCTGGCGAGTACCGAATCTCACTCGACACCGCTACTTTGCCGGAAACGGTCTCGTTGAAAGATGCAAATAGGAATTTTCTTGATGTCAACTTGTCAACTGACAGAGATCAAGTTGTGATTTTCTCCCTTCAGGATGGTTCGACATCCGTCGCCTCCGAAAGTAGGTTCGCGCTGCGGCGCGTGGTTCAACTAAGTGTTGAGGGAATAAAGTTCGGTCTATATCTCGCCCTTGCATCAGTTGGTCTGTCGCTAATTTTTGGAACGACTGGTTTGGTCAACTTTGCCCACGCCGAACTCGTAACGTTTGGCAACCTGATGGGATACTTTTTCAACTACTACGGTTTAGCTGGAGTAGTTGGATTTTTGGCACCTCTTCCAGCACCTCTGGGTAGTGGCTCTAATTTGATTATTGCTGCAGCGCTTACGATGTTTGCTGGCGGTATTCTCGGCTATGGATTGAATCGTTTTATTTTCCGTCCAGCTAGACGAAGCGGTGTAAGTCTGTTGGCGCAGATGGTGATGACCATCGGTGGTTCGATACTGCTTCGGTATATTTTTCTCTATTTTTTTACGGGTGGCACGAGGGCTTATCGCAGTTATTCTGCTCAAAGAGCAAGCGAGTTTCTGGGTATATATCTCACGCCTAAAGACATCGCGTCGATGTTTGTCAGTGTTGTGATCCTTCTTGCCATCGGTTTCGGGCTTAAGCGAACACGAAGTGGCAGGGCAATGCGGGCAGTTTCCGATAATCGAGACTTGTCGGAGTCCTCTGGCATCGACGTTGAAAAAGTAATTTCGCAGGTTTGGACTACTGGTGCGGCCCTCGCATCGCTTGCAGGTATCTTTTTCGGACTTGACGCCGTTACTTGGGAGAGTGGTTTTAGAGTCTTGCTGTTTGTTTTTGCGTCGGTGACACTGGGTGGTCTTGGAACAGCATTTGGTGCGTTGTTTGGAGCGCTTATTGTTGGCCTTGTTATCAATTTGTCAACGTTGTTTATTGATGTGGAACTCAAAAACATGATGGCTCTTTTAGCTCTCGTCGTAGTGCTGATGTTTAAGCCTCAAGGACTTTTTGGTCGCAAAGAAAGAATTGGCTGATTTAGATGGATTGGGGATTCATTTTCGAGCGAACTTTTTCAACGATGATTGGCCCGGAAGTGGTGATTTATGCACTCGCTGCGCTTGGGCTCAACATTCATTTTGGATACACGGGTCTTCTCAATTTTGGTCACGTTGCATTCATGGCGGCCGGCGCCTATGGACTGGGAGTTTCCGTTTACTACTTTCACTGGAATTTCTGGATCGGTTTAGGAATGGCGATGGTGTATTCCATCGTGCTTGCTTTAATACTCGGCATACCAACGTTACGTTTGCGCGCTGATTATCTCGGACTAGTCACCATTGCGGCTTCTGAAACAATCCGGATTACTGTCCGTTCCCGAGTGTTCAAGCCAATAACCGGGGGTGCTGAAGGAATCAGTGAATTCTCAAAGCCGTTCTATGACCTGAGTCCTTTTGACCTCGGTAGGTTCTACAGCTTTGGACCCTTTAGGTATCTTGGACGCGATCTTTGGGTGTTGGTCGTCGGGTGGACTCTTTTAATACTGCTCACTCTGATGGTGCAACAGGTGATGCGTGCTCCATGGGGCCGCGCACTTCGTGCTATTCGAGAAGATGAAGACGCAGCTCGTTCTTTGGGCAAAAATGCCTATGCCTTCAAGATTCAATCCCTGTTGTTTGGCGGTGCAATTGGAGCAGTTGCTGGGGTTGTACAAGTAGTGCAAAAGGGTTCTATTCAGGCTGATGGCTTCAATCCAACTATCACGTTTACCATTTGGATGATTCTGATCATTGGAGGACCGGCACGTCCGTGGTCACCAATTGCGGGTTCAATGATTTATTGGTCACTCATCATTTTTGTTGAGAATGTTCTCAGACAGCTGTCCCCGCAGACTCGAGAATCGCTTGAGCGCACAATCAAACTGAGTGACATCAACATCGGTCAGATGAGGTACATCATTGTGGGACTCGGACTGCTATTGCTGGCGCGTTATCGTCCGCAAGGTATATTTGGCTCGCGAGAGGAGATGGCGCTAGATGATCGCTAATTATTCTCCAACCCCTGGTGTGTCAAAAAATAGGCCAGCGCTTGTGGTCAAGAACGTGTCTAAATCGTTCGGTGGTCTGAAAGCCGTGGACGTGAAGCATCTTGAGATCGAGTCTGGGGTGATCACGGCATTAATAGGACCAAACGGAGCAGGCAAGACAACGTTCTTCAACCTCCTTACGGCTTTCGACTCTATTGATTCGGGTTCAATCGAGCTTTTTGGAAAAGACATCGTTGGTGTCGCCTCGCAAAATCTCGCCAAACAGGGGATGGTTCGCACGTTTCAGTTGACCAAGGCGCTTTCTAAGATGACGGTTATAGATAATTTGAAGTTGGGTGCGTTGCACCAAAGTGGCGAGAATTTCATTAAGTCACTGTTTACGCCAATCTGGTCGTCACAGGAGAGAGAAATTGAGTCTCGTGCTGATGCACTGTTAGATCGTTTCAATCTGTCGCACATGCGAGATGAATTCGCTGGAACGATGTCTGGTGGACAGCGAAAGCTCTTGGAGATGGCTAGGGCTCTGATGACGGACCCTCAGATCTTGATGCTGGATGAGCCGATGGCTGGGGTCAATCCAGCTCTCACGCAAAGTCTGTTGGGGCACGTTAAATTACTCCGTGACGAAGGACGGACCGTGATATTCGTAGAACACAATATGGATGTCGTGCGAGACATATCGGATTGGGTAGTGGTGATGGCAGAGGGCGCAATCATTGCTGAGGGAACCCCTGATCACATTCGATCGAACCAAGTTGTGATCGATGCATACCTTGGAGTGCATCATGACCGAGAGTTGTCAAACGATGTCTAATGCGCAGTTGAAGCTGATTGTTCAGGCCAAGAATGTACAAGCCGGTTACGTGCCCGGTGTCAACATTCTTAATGGTTGCTCACTAGACCTGTACGAGAATGAAATTGTTGGAATCATTGGTCCCAATGGAGCAGGCAAGAGCACACTTCTTAAGGCTCTGTTTGGGTTGCTTCAGATTAGAGAAGGATCGATTGAACACAACCAGGAGTCGATTATAGGAATGAGTGCCCACGAACTTGTCGGGCGAGGCATTGGCTACGTGCCACAGAGAGACAATGTTTTTCGTTCACTCAGCGTGGATGAAAATCTAGAAATGGGTGCCTATCTACGGCCATCTGATTTTGAAGATCGTAAGGCATTTGTAGTGCAATTGTTTCCACGATTGGGAGAACGAATGAAACAGCAAGCTGGTTCGTTGTCCGGTGGAGAACGGCAGATGCTCGCAATGGGTCGCGCATTGATGATGAACCCTCAGGTTCTTTTGCTTGATGAACCATCTGCTGGTTTGTCACCAGAGTTACAAGATCAAGTGTTTGTACGAACCATGGAAATCAACAAAACTGGTGTAGCGGTAATCATGGTTGAGCAAAACGCTCAACGCTGTCTCCAAATTTGTCACAGAGGTTATGTGCTAGATCAAGGGAAAAACGCTTACACCGACTCGGGTTCAAACCTTCTGAAAGACCCGAAAGTAATTGAACTTTACTTAGGGACACTCGCCAAGGATCGATCATAATTAGTCCTACAAATAAAAAAGCCCGCCAGTCAAATGACTGGCGGGCTTTTTCAATTTAACTACTTAGCGAATATGTACTCGTTCGCATCTTTATCCTGACCAGCTGGTCCGAATGTTGCAATGCGGTAACTTGCTTCTGCCGGCTCGCCGGCGTCAGTGAAATCATATGGCCCACCGATTCCGTCGTAGTCAATTTCAGTGCCCGCCTCAATGAGTGCGAGACAATCAGCAATTGTGGTGCACTTTTCGCCACCACGTGTTACCTCATTGATTTCTGCACCGACAAGGGTGCCGTCCGAGCAACCAGCAACTGCTGCAGCGAGTGCCGAGATTATGACAGCGTCATAAGTCTCTGCACCGTAGACGTACATCTCATCTCCAACTCCGCCTGCTTTTAGACGATCCGTGAAACTAGTGATAGTTGCAAGGTCGACTGAAGGCTCTGAACCGCGCATTCCCAAGAGGATTGCTGGATCGGAAACAAGCTTGTCCAAACCGCTGATGTTGCCGTCCGAGCCGTAGGTTGCAATGTCCGTTGGACCTGCACCGCGAGCATGGAGTGTGTCAATCATTGGACCGGACTCTTCGAATCCGAGAATGATGATTGCATCTGGCGCTACAGCGACTACCTGGTCTACTTCAGCATCAAATGTGTTTTGTGTATCTGGTGCGTAAGCGACAGCTACTGCAACTGTTCCACCTGCGGCTACAAAGTTCGCCGACACGGAGTCGAAAAGGCCTTGGCCCCATGAGTCCTGACGATAAAGAATGGCTGCATTTGTGTGTCCTTCACGAACAACAAGATCAGCAATAACTTTGCCTTGCAGAATGTCTGACGGTGCTGTGCGGAAGTACAAGTTGTTGTCCGGATAGGTTGAGAAGTCTGCCGCAGTGTTAGCAGGCGAGAACATTACGTTGCCCGAACCGGTGATTTTGTCAATCACGGTCTTGCTAACTGATGACGATGCTGCGCCGATGATTACTGACGAGCCAGCGGCCAGGAGTCGATCGACTTCTGTGTTGGCAATGTCGGTTGTCAAGTCGCCAGAGTCACCCTGCATGAGTACTACGTCTGAGCCATTGATGCCGCCAGCAGCATTGATGTCTGCAACAGCAAGATCTGCTCCGATAACTTCTGGTGGTCCGAGAAACGCAAGGCTTCCCGTAACTGGGAGGATGGTGCCTATGGTGAGTGCTTTTGCGCAATCATCAGTAGCCGTTGTTTCCTCTGTTTCAGTAGCCGTTGTTTCCTCTGTTGCGGCATCGTCGCTTCCGCCGCAGGAAACAGCAACAAAGCTGAGACCTACAACAAGAGCACCGAAGCGCTTCATGTTTGATTTCTTCATGTGTTTTTCTCCCCCTAAAAGCCGGAAGGCGGGGTGCCTGCCTGGGTTAGGAACTCCAAGCATACGGGGATATCAAGATGCTGGCAATGTCGTCCCTGAGCCTGCCGCTTTGGTCAGTCTGTCGCGGATCGCAGCCCCAAGACCCTTATTTTCGGGCAAAACAGCTATCAGGGCTTGAATTTGGTCGGCATCGGCCTGACGGAGATCGCTGTACAACAACGTGGCATAGAGCGGCAGGTTGTCGCAGCGATTCAAAATACGAACTAGTTGATATTGACTCACCAATGAGACCTTGAGCTGTTGGGCTTCTTTGTCGGTGTGAACCAACAACACGTTGCATGACGGCTGGTAATGATTTTGCAACATTCCTGAAGCACGACTGATGCCGTCAGTGTCGCGGATGGTGTATCCCAAGATCTGTTCAATGTCTTCAATGGGAATGCCACCGGGCCGCAAGAGTTGTGGGGGCGATACCGAGAAGTCAACAATTGTTGACTCGACGCCAATCGAAGATGCACCATCGTCAACAATCAGGTCGACATCGTTTTGTAGATCGTCACAGACATGTTGTGCGGTTGTTGGGCTGACTTTTCCGAAACGATTTGCTGATGGCGCGGCAATTGGTGAACCTAGATTGACGATCAGTTGTCGCGTAAACGCATTGTCTGGAATGCGAACAGCGACAGTGTCGCGACCACCAGTGACACTCATGGATACATTTTCGTTACGTTGCAATAAAAGAGTGAGCGGGCCCGGCCAGCAAGCATGAGCAAGCCTGACCGCATCGGGATGAATATTGTGAGCGACCAAATGCAGTTGTTCCAGATGCGCGAGATGCACGATGAGTGGATGATTGTGCGGTCGTCCCTTGACCGTAAATATCTTGGCGACGGCAACTTCGTTGTTGATCGCAGCACCGAGACCATAAACAGTTTCTGTTGGGATGGCAACGAGACCGCCATTGGCAAGAATTTGCACGGCAAGGTTCATTGTCGAAGCATCAGATGCACGGGCTATGTTGCACGGGGGTGCAGTACGAGACGGTGTACTCATGACCCTTGAACTGTACAAAATTTTGAAGAATACAAGCGCAAGATGCAGTAGTATTACTTGGCTTTACAGGCCAGATTTGGAGACAGGCTGACATGCGATTTTTCAACGAGGCACCAACGTTTGATCTGACATACAACGATGTCTTTATGGTGCCGAGCATGTCTAGCGTTCAGTCGCGTCAGAGTGTCAATCTTGTAACGCCCGATGGTCTTGGAACGCCAATTCCTGTTGTTGTTTCCAATATGACAGCAATCGCTGGCAGACGGATGGCGGAAACTGTCGCCCGGCGTGGTGGCCTCGTGGTGTTGCCGCAAGACATTCCGCTCGACGTGGTGCAGACAGTTGTCGATTTTGTAAAAACACGCCACACAGTTTTTGAAACGCCAATCACGATGCCTGGCGATGGAACAGTTGGTGAAGCACTGAGCCTGATTCATAAGCGCGCCCATGGTGCGGTGATCGTGATGGATGACGATGGACGACCAGCCGGTATTTTCACCGAGCACGACGCTGCCGGTTTCGATCGGTTTAGTCAGTTGCACACGTCGATGAGTCGCGACTTGATTTCACTAAGTTCTACGCTGACTGCCGAGGAGATGTTTAACGAAATGACAGAATTGCGCATTTCATTCGCTCCGGTGATTGACGCTGCAGGAAGACTCGTTGGGTGTGTTACTCGTAAGGGCACATTGCGATCCACGATCTATCAGCCAGCACTCGACAAGCAGGGTCGATTGATGATTGGTGTCGCAGTCGGTATTAACAGCGAGCCAGATATTCGAGCTAAGGCTCTTGCAAAAATGGGTGTCGATGTGCTTGTGGTAGACACCGCTCACGGTCATCAAGAACGCATGCTGCAGGCAGTTGAACAAGTGCGCGCAGCGGTGGACACATTGCCAGTTGTCGCAGGCAATGTTGTGACTGCATCTGGAACGCGACAACTCATTGAGGCTGGAGCCGACATCGTCAAGGTGGGTGTTGGACCCGGCGCAATGTGTACGACACGCATGATGACAGGTGTTGGCCGTCCACAATTCTCGGCTGTGCTGGAATGCTCAGCAGAATCTGCACGACTCGGAAAACATATTTGGGCTGATGGTGGAGTGCGTTACCCACGCGATGTGGCGTTGGGGTTGGCCGCT
>JAQCJO010000042.1 GCA_027592925.1 Actinomycetota bacterium
TCTGATCAAAAGCTGGTGAGAGACAGATAGCGTTTGAGATATGACCGTTACCGTGCGAATCCCCACCACCCTGCGCCCACTTTCTGGCGGAGTATCAACCGTGCAAGTAGAAGGCGCAACTCTTGCCGACGTACTCAAGGGTTTAAACGACGCTCACCCTGGTTTTGCTGATCGCTTGTTTGATGCGACTGGCAACTTGCACAAGTTTGTCAATGTGTTTGTGGCAGATGACGATGTGCGTTACATGGACGGATTGAATACCGCAGTGCCTGCTGGTTCAACAGTCTCGATTATTCCTGCCGTCGCTGGCGGCTGAACTATTTCGCTGAAGTAATCAGCAGTGCTGCTTAGGCGGCAATAAGTTCGGGTGCACGATCGGCAATTGTTGAAACCGATGCGTGTTTGCGCCACACAATCATGTTGCGACTGTGAGTTGTAATCCAGAACACGCTCATCACGATGAAGCCAGGTTTGTTAAACACAATTGCGTAGGCGAGCCACGGAGCTGATCCGCACAACACCATGCCCCAGCCCCACCATTTGCGAGCGCCAACGAGCCACATGCCGGTGATGCCGACAAACTCGAAACCGAGTAGCACCCATGTCCACGTTGCTTCGTTATGCATGGGTTCAGTATCGCGCGTAATAAGCAACCGAAACCGTTGATCTTGTGGCACAATGGGGTATATGGCAACGGAAATCACGGCAATAGACAAGATTGACAGAGAAATCCTCGGTATTCTGCAAACTGACGGCAGAATCTCATGGCAGATGCTCGGCGACAGGGTGCATCTCTCCCCCAATGCCGTGGCCGAAAGGGTTCGCCGACTCACCAAAGCTGGTGTGATCAAGGGTTTTAGGGTCGACATCAACCAGGCTGCCTTGGGCCGCACCCTCGAAGCCGTGATCGATGCCCGCATGGCCCACACGCAAGGCTTTGATGACGCCCTGATGAAGCGTGATGACGTGTTGTGGGCTGCCCATGTGACCGGAGAATCTGATGTGACCCTGGCAGTGGCCTGCGATGGCACAGCCGGCCTGGACGCATTCTTGCGCTGGTTGCAACGTGAAGGCGCCACTGAGACCCGCACAGACGTGGTGCTCAACAAGATTCGTTAGTTACGAGAGCCATCTGTGGGCGGCTTCCCCGTTTGAGTTAGCAGTCTCGGCGGTAGAGTGCTAACGCTTATCAACAGAGGTTTTTCGGAAGGAAATGACATGTCCAAGATCATCGCATTTGACGAAGTAGCTCGCCGAGGTCTCGAAAACGGGATGAATAAATTGGCTGATGCTGTTCGTGTCACCCTCGGACCAAAAGGTCGCAACGTGGTGCTCGACAAAAAGTGGGGCGCTCCAACGATCACCAATGACGGTGTCTCGATCGCCAAAGAGATCGACCTCGAAGACCCATACGAGCGCATTGGCGCCGAACTAGTTAAAGAAGTTGCCAAAAAGACCGACGACGTAGCCGGCGACGGAACCACCACGGCAACCGTGTTGGCCTGGAGCATGGTGCACGAAGGCCTGCGCAACGTGGCTGCGGGTGCAAACCCAATGAGCCTCAAGCGCGGCATCGAAGCAGGTGTTGAGGCTGCAGTTGCAAGCATTCGCTCACTTGCAAAAGAAGTCGACTCAAAGTCACAGATCGCACAAGTTGCTTCAATCTCAGCAGCCGACGAAGAAATCGGCAAGATGATTTCTGAAGCCATCGACAAAGTTGGCAAAGACGGTGTCATCACTGTTGAAGAGAGCCAGACATTTGGCATGGAGATGGACCTCGTCGAGGGCATGCGTTTCGACAAGGGCTACATCTCGCCTTATTTCGTCACCGATGCAGACCGCATGGAAGCAGTAATTGACGATGCATACATTTTGCTCGTCGGCGGCAAGATCACCGCAGTGCGCGACTTGGTACCCGTGCTTGAAAAAGTGATGCAGGGTGGTCAGCAACTCGTGATCATCGCCGAAGACGTTGAGGGCGAAGCGCTCGCAACACTTGTTGTCAACAAGATCCGTGGCACGTTCAAGAGCGTGTCGGTCAAGGCTCCTGGTTTTGGCGATCGCCGCAAAGCAATGTTGCAAGACATCGCGATTCTTACTGGTGGCCAAGTTATTTCAGAAGAAGTTGGTCTCAAGCTTGAAAACACCACGCTTGACTTGTTGGGCCGCGCAAAGAAGATTGTTGTTACGAAAGACGAAACAACAATCATCGAAGGCGCCGGTTCGGATGCCGACATCAAGGGTCGTATCTCACAGATCAAAGCCGAGATCGAAAACACTGACAGCGATTACGACCGCGAGAAATTGCAAGAGCGACTCGCAAAGTTGTCGGGTGGAGTAGCAGTGCTCAAAGTTGGCGCTGCAACAGAAGTCGAACTCAAAGAGAAGAAGCACCGCATCGAAGACGCAGTGAGCACCACCAAAGCCGCTATCGAAGAGGGCGTTGTGCCTGGCGGTGGCGTTGCGTTGTTGCGTTCACAAGCTGCAGTGCTGAAGGTGGCCGACTCGCTGAAGGGCGACGAAGCAACTGGTGCACGATTGGTTGCCAAGTCACTTGAAGCACCGCTCAAGCAGATTGCAGAAAACGCAGGCATGGAAGGCGGCGTTGTCGTAGACAAAGTGCGCAACATGAAGGGCAACGAAGGCCTCAATGCTGCAACAGGCGAGTACGAAGACTTGGTCAAGTTGGGCGTCATTGACGCAGCCAAAGTGACACGCTCTGCATTGCAAAACGCAGCTTCAATTGTGGCTCTTTTCCTTACAACTGAGGTTGTCATTGCTGACAAGCCAGAAGATTCTGCACCAATGCCAGGTGGAGGCATGGAGGACTACTAGTCCCCAACGCCAATATTTAGGTACGGATCATGATTGCGCTCGCCACTGTTCAGTTGGCGCGCGGACTCGATCACGACCTCAACATCCTGACCGAATCGCTCGATTCAATTAACGAGTCGTGGCAAATAGTCGATTGGGATGACCCGTCAGTTGACTGGTCGATATTTTCAATCGTGGTATTGCGCAGCACGTGGGATTACTACAAGCGACTTGATGAGTTCGCGCGCTGGATTGACACCACGTCGCAAGTAACACGGTTGTACAACTCTGCAGAGATCGTGCATTGGAATTTGAATAAGCAATATCTGGCTCAACTGATTGCTGCCGGCATTCCCGTGATGTCGACGACGTTCATCAACTCAAGTAGCGACATTGACGAGGCGCAATTACAACACGACATCATCATTAAGCCAACGGTGAGCGCAGGTTCAAACAACACTGCGCGTCACCGTAGCCAACCCGTTGATGCTCGTCTGCACATCGAAAAGATTCTTGCGTCAGGAACTTCGGTGCTGCTGCAGCCATACCAGCCGAGCATCGATGTCAATGGCGAAACATCGCTTGTGTATCTGGGCGGTATCTTCAGCCACGCATTTCGTAAAGGCCCTATTTTTTGCGGTACCGAACAAGTTCATAACGGTGCGTTCATAGATGAAGAAATATCCGCGCGCATCGCGAGCTCAGCCGAATTGACGTTGGGCAATCAAGTGTTGGCTTTTCTTGCACAACGATTCACCGATTCGCCCCTTTACGCACGCATCGACATGGTCACGAACACCACCGGTGTGCCAGAAATCATGGAAATCGAATTAACCGAACCCTCGCTGTATTTACATCTCGATACTGACGCCCCTTTGCGCGCAGCAAATGTGCTCGCCAGCGCAGCCGCTGCGGCGCGCAAGTAACCTTGCTTCCATGAGTGAACCAGTGTCTCCATCGGTCGGTATGGCCGTTATCCACCTGTTCGGCCATCCAGCAGCAGACTTCGACGGTGAAGCTGTAGTTGCCGCCGTGAAGAATGCGCAGAGTCAAGGCGTGCAAGTTGTCTCGGTTTCGATGCTTGGTCACAAAAGTGACTTGGCATTCATGGCAGTTTCGTCCGACATGCGCGAGCTTCGTTCTTTCCAGACCGCGTTGCAGCATGCAGGAGTTTTCATTGGCGACAGTTACGTTTCACTAACCGAAGTGAGCGAGTATGCAGCCAATGTTCCTGAAGAGATGCGCAACGCTCGTTTGTACCCACAACTTCCACCCGCCGGCAAGAACGCTTGGTGCTTCTACCCAATGTCTAAAAAGCGTGACCCAGAATGCAACTGGTTTACGTTGCCATTCGAGAAGCGCAGCGAACTGATGATGGAACACGGCAAGAGTGGGCGCACATTTGCAGGGCGCATCTTGCAACTAGTTACTGCATCTGCAGGCTTTGACGATTTCGAGTGGGGAGTGACGCTGTTTGGCGTGCATGCCGACGACTTGAAAGATGTGGTATACACCATGCGATTTGATGAGGCATCAGCAAAGTACGCCGACTTCGGTTCGTTTTACGTAGGAATTGTTACGCCAGTGGAAGAACTAGTCAAACTCGTCTAGCTAGCTTTCGGTTGCGAGAGATTTACTTGCCTTCGCCCTGATCGCGCAGGAATTGCTCAACTTCGTCCATCAGAGTTGCAGCGTCAGCTGCGTCATCACCAGAGTCGTGCGCAAAATCAAATTGCAACTGACCATCGTCAACTTCGTCATCAAGACTCATGCCGTTGTCGGTCATCGTCTCGAGCCGCTCGACATACGCAGCCAAGTCTTCGTCATCACTTACTAGTGAGTTGATCTGCTCTTCATAGTTTTCGATCAAATTCATGATCGATGCAACTGGTGCTGGCGTGCCGATAATCTCGCACGACCGACGCATCAATGAGAGCGATGCTTTTGGTGATGGAACCTGTGAGGCGTATGCGGGAACTGCCGCCCATAATGCAGCCGACGGAAGTGCAAGTGTGTTGCACACATCGTGAAGCACGCCAATGATGCCTGTTGGCCCTTCATAGCGCGAGCGTTGCAGGTCAAACCGTTCAATCAAGTCGTTGTCGTTGGCAGTACCGATGATTTGCACTGGACGGCTATGAGGCACGTCTGCGAGCAGCGCACCGAGTGTGAGCATCATGGATGCTCCGAAGTGATCGGCCACACCAAGAATCTGCTCAGAAAACGAACGCCACTTCATGCTTGGTTCTGGACCCAACACCAAGATCACGTCGCCACCCGCGCCGGCCATGTGCCACATGCCCACTGTTGGCCACACGATGTTGCGAGCGCCACCTTCTTTGAGACGCACATGCGGACGAATCGTTGCGAAGTCTGTGTATTCCTCTGGGTCAATCTCGGCGAGTGGTTGGGCTTTCCAACCTTCTATGAGATTGCGCACTGCATTTGAGGCGGCGTCTGCGGCATCATTCCAGCCCGTGAATGCGGTGACGATGACGGGTCGCTTGAGTGACGGCTTGGACAACCAGCGAACGTGATCCATCGTCGACATCTTGAGCGAAACGCTATCTGCGAATCTTCATAACTTTGGAATCGAAAAGCCGAATTCCAAACTTGATCCACGACCAAATTACGACTAATCCAAGGGTTCCGAAGCCGATCGCTTTTGACTTTCGTAGAGTCACAAATCCACCAATTTCTGAGAGTTCCATCTTCAGCAGTTTTCCGCTCTGACCAGACCCTCCGTAGCCAGGGTTTGAACAGTGCGCCAGTTGTGCCTCGAGCCGAAAGGCCGGGCCATGGGCAGCAGTGATCTGCATCCATAACAAATAGTCCTCAGCAAATCGCTTGCGGGATTCAAATCGCTCAGAAATGTTTCGCTTGAGCATGACGGTTGGGGTCGCACAGCGGTTGCGGATCAAGAATTTGTGAAACGAGACTGGGGTTGCATTCGCATCTGCTGCTGTGATTTGCGCCCATGTTGTGCTGGACGAAAAGTGGTGGCCATGGCAACTCATCGTGACTTCGGGTTGACTCTGCATCACTGGGTATTGCAACTCGATTTTACGCGGGTGCCACTGATCATCGGCGTCTAAAAATGCGATGTAGTCACCCGTTGCGGTGTCCCAACCGGCATTGCGAGCAGCGCTAGGGCCACTGTTTGTGGTTTGTATAAGTACTCGAACTGGGATTGAAGAAGATGACGCAAACGTTGCCACAAGACTACGAGTCGTGTCGGTGCTGGCATCGTCAACAACGATTATCTCTTGAGGTGCAAGAGTCTGTGTGGCCACACTTTGTAGCGCTCGAATAATTGTGCTTGCAGAGTTATATGCAGGAATGATGACCGAAACACTTGTCATGTGAGCAGACCAAACCAATTCCAGTGTCCCAGAATTTTGTTTTCTACTGTTCGCTTGTTGTCACCAGACCACATGTCGATGCGTCGCTGTAATAGTGGGTCACCTGAAGCTTCGTTGAAACCCCACTTACTGGTGGCAGCAAAAGTAAACCCAGCATCGTGAGAGGCTTTGTGCACCGACTCGTCAACGTGACCAAATGGATACGACATTGTGTTGACGGTCTTTTGCAAAACGGCCTCTAAGTCAACTTTGCTTGCTTGCAACTCGGCAGCCAATTCCGGTGATGAAAGCGAAGTGAGCGAGCGATGTGTTGCACCGTGTGCACCAATGGTTACGCCAGGCATGTTTGCCAGTTCGACAACTTGTTCTGGCGAAAGGTACTTGCGGTCCGAGCCATTCATTCGTGCCGAAGATACAAATATGTGAAACGGAATTTGTCTGGCGCACAAAATTGGCGCAATAACCGTGAGGGCGTCGGTGTACCCGTCATCAAAGGTGATTGAAATTGTGTCCCTCAGTACCGACCCAAATGGCACAAATGACATTCCTGTAGATCGAGCAACTCCCTGGATGGCATCGATCTGTTGAGTGAACTGAGCGAGAGTCATCGAGTAGATACCCAATGTGTCACCGTCCACAGTGGTACCGCTTTGCTCAAGACCCACCGAGTGGTACATCAAGATTCGGTGTCCGTGAGCCTGTGGGCGAGGCACGAGTCGAAAAACTTCACCAACTAATCCGGCCATTCGGCGTTTGATGGCAAAAACGTTTATGTCGCCAATGAGAGATCTCACCCGATCATTCTACGGCTGTATAGATTTGGAGCAGACAACAAGCCAACGGGCAGTACTCACGCTAAAGCCACCCTATATGGCAAGGTAGAGGGCATGACGTTGACGGTAGAGATAGCCAAAGTTGTAGACGACGAAGTTGTTGCGGCATTCAACACGCTTATTCCTCAATTGTCTTCATCGAACCCGCCACCAACTCGAGAGCAGCTACAAAAAATCGTTGACAGTGACGCAACATTTTTACTGCTTGCCAAACTTGACGGCCGCATTGTTGGTTCGCTCACGCTTGCGCTATTTCAAATTCCGACCGGATTGCGCGCTTGGATTGAAGATGTGGTGGTGGATGGTTCGGCACGAGGTGCTGGTGTTGGTGAGGCACTGAACACGTTTGCGATTGGAGAGTCACGAAAGCGTGGCGCAACTACGGTTGACTTAACTTCTCGTCCCTCTCGAGAAGCAGCCAACCGTCTGTATCAGCGCTTGGGTTTCGTACAGCGCGACACCAACGTGTATCGCTTTACTCTCTAATCAATGCTTGAAGAGGTTTCCCATTCGGTCCAATCCTCAGCCACACCGTAATCATCAGTGTCAAAAAGTATTGGTTCATCATTGCTCGTTGTCGATTCTTTCCAATTACGTAAATCGTTAGCAAGTTGAAGCCGACGATAAAATTTATGAATAACAGATCGGATAGTCATTGTGCGGTCAGTATATGTTGGGGCCTACTCTGAGTAAGCGTCATTATCTACGCAGTGTGGCGGGCGTGGCAGTTGGCAAAGTGATCATTGATTAACCCGAGCGACTGCATTGCTGCATACATTGTCGTCGGGCCAACAAACTTGAAGCCGCGCTTGAGCAACTCTTTTGAAAGTGCATGTGATTCCGGTGTTGAAGCCGGCAGGTCACCAAATGTCTTAGGGGCTTTGCTCGGCTTGATGGGTGCGAACGACCAGATCAATTTGGAAAGCGAACCCACTTGGTCTTGCACTTTGAGAGTTGCTTTGGCGTTGCCAATCGTTGCCTCAATTTTTGCTCGGTTGCGCACGATGCCTTCGTTGTTCATGAGACGTTCAATGTTTTTGTCATTGAACCTCGCAACCTTGATGGGATCAAAGTCTTTGAACGCGGCACGGAATGCTTCGCGCTTGCGCAGGATCGTGAGCCATGACAGACCAGCCTGGAAACCCTCGAGGCACAACTTTTCATACAGCTTGTTGTCATCGGTTACTGGGCGACCCCACTCGTTGTCGTGGTAGTCGACATAAGTCGGATCGGATGCGCACCAAAAACAGCGCTTGAGGCCATCTTCGCCTTTGAATGTGGGGGAAGGTTTAACGGTTGTCATGTTGTCAAATTGCTTTGTAGGTGTAGGCATACCCGCGATGTGTACGCGAGGTAGTCGATTAGTGCGCTACATCCCATAAATGATGTATCGGATCGTGCAATAAATATCGACCAAAGGTGTCGATACTAAACACAGCCCCGTCGCTGCGCAGGCCCTTACGACCCCATTCGGCGTCTGCCACCGAGTCAAAGCGGTCTGCCACTTGGTCGCCAGCAAACACAATCTCGCGGCGAACGACCACTGGGTCTTGCAAGTCGTAGCGGTCATCCACGGCTGTCTTATCTTGGTCCCAATTAGCAAATGTGGGCGTGTCAAGCGTAAGCATCATCACGAGACGTTTGTCAAAAAGTCGAAAGACATCGCGCACATGGCAGCCGTATTCGAGCGCCGACCAGATTACGGGTCTGGGACGGATCACGCACTGCGGATGCACGAGCACTGCGTCCCATTGTGATGCGATCTCGCGAATGGTCAAACCAATGTCGCGAGGTACAACGCGTGATGCGTCATACGCGCAGTCGGGGCACGGTTGATCGAGCACCCAGGTCCAGTCTTTGTTGTCAGGCTCGATTGACATTCTGCCGACAATAGTGCAATTATTTTTTGATACTGAGTTGGGCAAGATCGAGTGCTTCCGACAGTGTCGATGCTGTTTGCACGGTCAGCCCAGCAGGGGCCTTATTGGCTGCACCCGACTGACTGTGTGTGGGCACGATGGCTTTTGTAAAGCCAAGACGCGCAGCTTCGGTCAGCCGACGCGACATGTGACCAACATGGCGAATCTCGCCGCCAAGACCAACTTCGCCGCACACAACCAAGTCGCTTGGCGCTGGTTTGTTGGTGACGGCCGAAACAAGCGCAATGCACAGGCCCAAGTCGCTGCCAGGTTCACTCAGACGCACGCCGCCGACAACCGAAGCAAACACTTCATGTTGAGAAAGACTGATGCCCGCTCGGCGTTCGAGCACTGCAAGCAGCATGGCAAGGCGGCCTGGGTCGAGGCCCTGCGCGCTGCGCCGTGGCGGCGCATTGCCACTCATTGCATTAGTTAGTGCTTGCACTTCAACAAGTAGTGGGCGCTGACCTTCGAGCGTGGGCACTACAACCGAGCCTGGTGTGCCAGGGCGACGATCGGCTAAAAACATTTGGCTTGCATCGGGCACACCAACGAGACCGAGTTCGGTCATCTCAAAAAGTCCGAGTTCGTTGGTAGAACCAAAACGATGTTTGACTGCGCGCAAGATGCGCAGTGCGTGATGTCGTTCGCCTTCAAATGAAAGCACGGTGTCAACAACATGTTCGAGCACGCGCGGTCCTGCGAGCCCGCCATCTTTGGTGACATGGCCAACCAAAATGGTTGGAATGTTGCGACGCTTTGCTTCTTGCACAAGTCGGTGTGCACACCCGCGCACCTGCACAACTGAACCTGGCGCAGAACCAAGCGCTGGATCAGCAACTGCCTGGATGCTGTCGATTACCAGTAACTCAGGTTTTACTTTGTCGAGCGCAGCAACGATGTTGGTGAGCGATGGCTCTGAGACGAGCCACAAATTGTCGCGCACGGCATGCAATCGTTCGGCACGCAAGCGCACTTGCTGCGCACTTTCTTCAGCAGTTACATAAAGCGAGCGCGTGGGCCACGACGCGAGTAGTTGCAACAACAATGTTGACTTGCCAATGCCTGGTTCGCCACCAAGCAATGTGACAGAGCCTGGTACCAAGCCGCCATCGAGTACGCGATCGAGTTCAGAAATTCCAGTAGACAACGGTTGACCAACTGAAGCATCAAGTTTGCCGATCGGCTGTGCCTCACCGGGAGGAATGAGTGCCATGCCGGCAGCAAGAGTGGTGTGTGAGTTTGGGTCTTCAACATCTTCAACCAACGTGTTCCATGCGCCGCATGAATCACATTTGCCAGCCCACTTGTAATGCATCGCACCACAATCACCGCAGTTGTACACCGTGCGCAGTCGAGCCATGCGCCAACGCTACAGAGTGGGTGTGCGCCTGTGTCGCCTGAAGCGCCAGAAAGTGACGAATGCCGAAAAACCAGCCATGCCAACAATCCACAAGATCAGCATCCAGCGCAAGAGAGGCGAGAAGATGCGTGCGATAGTGGCAGCGACAGCCGTATTTTGCGTGGTCGTTGCCAAATCTTGCGTGCTGCCGTCAAACGCAACAGTCCATTGCAGTGTTCCAAACTTTGAGACGCCAGTTGTTGCTTCAACTTTGCCCGGCAACTTCAGATTGAAAGTGACACCGACTGCTTGGCCGATGTCGAGGCCAGAGTTTGCAAGTGTTGCCTGAAAAGGTGTTGCACCAATCGTGGTGAGCAACTTTGGGTCAGCAAATGCGTTTAATCCATCGTTGACTTGTAATTGACCCGCAAGATTCCATGTCGAGTCCGTGTCTTTACCAGTGCGGGTGAGTGCAAGACCTTTGAATGGTCCAAATTCGCTGCTCAATTGCCCGAGCAAGGCTGTTGCTTCTTCGGGGTTCACAAAACTGTGTGCAACTCGCACCTGCATCGCACCCTCGGGTGATGTTGCAACGTCAGAGACCGACCAACCTGCAGCCTTGGCATCATCAAAACTCAGTTCGGTTGCAAGGTTTGGATATTTGGCAACTACTTCGGCATCGGCCGTGGTGACAATTGCAAGCGTGCCGCTGCCATTTGGCTCAACGTCGAGTGTGACAACAGAGTCGACGCGACAACTTGTTAGCAACGCACATGTTGCAAAGGCAACAAGCGCACGAACGATTACCGAGCGAGCAGATGTTTTAAACACCAACGGGTTCACTCAGGTGTTGCAGTAGTGCCGTCACCAGCGCCAGCAAGTTCAATTGCCGCTGGCGATTTAAAACCCTCGACTGCCTTAAACGTCATGCGACGCTCACCAGCATTCTCTGGGTCTTCTTCGGTGTCGACAACGATGATCTCGCCTGCGGTGAACTCTTTGTTCAAGAGCTTTTCCGACATCGGGTCTTCGATCAGACGTTGCAATGCGCGACGCAGTGGGCGAGCGCCCAACTGTGGGTCGTATCCACGCTTGGCCAACAATTCTTTTGCCGACTGCGTGAGTTCGAGCCCGAGGCCAAGACCTTCGAGCTGTGCAATGACGCGCTTGCTCATCAAGTCGACCATCTGCACAACTTCTTGCATGCCAAGTTCGTGAAACACGATGACTTCGTCGATGCGGTTGAGGAACTCTGGTCGGAAGTGAACCTTGAGTGCTTCGTTGACCTTGTCGCGCATGCGCTGGTAGGACAACGCTTCGTCGTTTTTGCCGAAGCCAACATTGGCCTTGCGCAAATCTTGTGTGCCCAAGTTGGATGTCATGATCAACACGGTGTTGCGGAAGTCGGTGCTGCGACCCTGTGCGTCGGTGAGACGACCTTCTTCAAGAATCTGGAGCAGTGTGTTGAACACGTCGGGGTGAGCCTTTTCGATTTCGTCAAACAGCACAACCGAAAACGGCTTACGACGAACGGCCTCTGTGAGTTGACCGCCTTCTTCGTAGCCCACGTATCCAGGAGGCGAGCCGACCAAGCGGCTGACGGTGTGCTTCTCCATGTATTCACTCATGTCAAGAGCAATCAGCGCATCATCATCACCAAACAAGAAGTTGGCAAGTGTTTTTGCGAGTTCGGTCTTGCCCACACCGGTTGGGCCGAGGAAGATGAACGAGCCACTTGGACGCTTTGGGTCTTTGAGGCCCGCGCGCGTGCGACGAATGCTCTGGCTGACGGCTTTGATTGCATCGTTTTGCGAAATGATTCGCTTGTGCAACTCGGCTTCCATGTTGAGCAACTTTGCCGTTTCTTCTTCGGTGAGTTTGTACACAGGAATGCCCGTCCACATGCTCAACACTTCGGCGATTGCTTCTTCGTCTACTTCGTCAAACAAATCGATGCCGCTTGCTTTTACAGCGGTCTCTTTTTCGAGACGCTCTTCGAGCAGCGCACGCTCTTGATCACGCAAACGACCGGCTTCTTCGAAGCGCTGTTCTTCAACAGCCTTCTTCTTGGCTTCTTGTACGTCGTTGATCTTGGCTTCGATTTCCTTCAGGTCAGGAGGCGTGGCCATGCGCTTGATGCGCAAGCGGCTACCAGCTTCGTCGATGAGATCGATTGCCTTGTCTGGCAGATGACGATCAGCGATGTAACGATCTGACAAGTTGGCTGCAGCCACAAGTGCTTGATCGGTGATCGTGACACGGTGGTGCGCTTCGTATTTGTCGCGTAAGCCCTTCAAGATCTCGATGGTGTGAGCAACTTCTGGCTCTTCAACTTTGACTGGCTGAAAGCGACGCTCGAGTGCTGCATCTTTTTCGAAGTGCTTGCGAAACTCGTCAAGTGTTGTTGCACCGATGGTTTGCAATTCACCGCGAGCAAGCATTGGCTTAAGAATCGATGCTGCATCAATTGCGCCTTCGGCCGCACCTGCACC
>JAQCJO010000043.1 GCA_027592925.1 Actinomycetota bacterium
CTGACCAACATACATAACAGAACTCACCTAATAACCAACAAGTGAGAGCTGCTCGCCACAGACATTTGGTTCACAAGCGAAAGCAAGTGAATAACAGAACTTCGGTTCTACCAAACGAGGCGGATCCTTCGAAGAGCGCGACCGGCAAGTCGGTTGCAGCGCTTGAAGTGTTCGTTTCACGTCAAACGAGCACTCGCGCTACACGAACCAAATAAACGAGGATCATCATGGCAACAACTCCAAATGCAGCAAAAACTGCAGTCGTCGCAGAAGTCGCAGCAAAGTTTGCCGCTGCTGACGCAGCATTGGTTACCGAGTACCGCGGCATGTCCGTAGGTTCGTTGGCCAAATTGCGCCGCTCATTGCGCGTGCACGGCGCCGAATACAAGGTCTACAAAAACACACTCGCTCGCTTTGGAGCGAAAGAAGCAGGTTTCGAAGGTTTGAACGACTTGCTTGTTGGCCCAACAGCCATCACGTTTGTCAAGGGTGACGCATCTGCAGTAGCCAAGGCATTGCGCGATCACGCCACAGAAAACCCATTGCTGTTGCTCAAGGGCGGCGTTATTGGCGGCAAAACCGTCGATGCAAGAGAACTCAAAGTGTTGGCCGACTTGCCTCCACGCGAAGTTCTTCTTGCCCAGTTGGCTGGCATGTTGCAAGCACCGCTCAACAAGACGGCCAACTTGCTGCAAGCACCATTGCGCAAGGTTGCCTATGGTCTCAAGTCGCTGATCGAGTCCAAAGAAGCCGCATAAAGCACACGTTGTAATTCACTAGCTAGTTCATTAACCAACTAACCAACCAGATCCAACAAATAGATCAATACAGAAAACAGGAGAAATAATCATGGCAATTACCAAAGACCAGATTCTTGACGGAATCGCAGAATTGACCGTCATCGAACTCAAGGACCTCCTTGATGCATTCGAAGAGAAGTTCGGTGTAACAGCAGCAGCCCCAGCGGCAGTTGCAGTAGCCGGCGGCGGAGCAGCAGCACCAGCAGCAGCCGAGCAAGACGAGTTCACCGTTGTCTTGAAGGACGGCGGAGCCCAGAAAATTCAGGTCATCAAAGCAGTACGCGAGTTGACCAGCCTGGGTCTTAAGGAAGCCAAAGACTTGGTCGATGGCGCTCCAAAGCCAGTTCTCGAGAAGGCCAGCAAGGAAGATGCCGCTAAGGCAAAGGCCAAGCTCGAAGAGGCCGGCGCAACCGTCGAGTTGCAATAACACCATCCCTGTAGGCCTCCGCGTCTGGGACACCAGTCCCAGCGCGCAGACCTGCTAACAGACTGGGCGTAAACCGCGAAAGCGGCGGTAGCCTAGTTCGTTGCCGTGCGTCGTCTTGTGAGCTTCCCAATTGGGTCGTTCACGGGGCGCGTCGATTTGTATTCACCGCTTCTCGATCAGGAGTAACTTAGTGGCCTCACGTGCGTCAGCACGCGAACGATATTCGTTCGCGACCCTTCCAGAAACACTCGAACTTCCAGACTTGCTCGCCGTACAACGCGAGAGTTTTGACTGGTTCCTCAAAGAAGGGCTCAAAGAGGCCTTCGATGATATTTCACCAATCAAAGGCTTCAGCGACGACTTGCAGCTTGAGCTCGAGTTCGATCCAAACGACGAAGATCTTTGTCCAAAACCAAAGTTCACTGTTGCAGAGTGTCGCGAACGCGACATGACGTATGCCGCACCAGTTTTTGTGCGCGCACGTTTCCTCAACAAGCCGACTGGTGAAATCAAAGAGCAGACCGTGTTCATGGGCGACTTCCCGAAGATACCGAAAAGGGAACCTTCGTTATCAACGGCACCGAGCGTGTTGTTGTGTCGCAGCTTGTTCGTTCACCTGGCGTGATCTTCGAACCGGGCGAGCGCTATCGCTTGCGTAACTTGTCAAAGCATCAGTTGGTCAAGGGCACGATTCACCCATATCGCGGTGAGTGGCTCGAGTTCGACGTTGAGCACAAGCCAGGTAAAGACGTCACTGCCGGCACACGTGTTGCACGCAAGCGTCGCTTGGGAATCTTCACATTGCTTCGCGCACTCGGTTACGACGAAATTAATGCTCCAGGTTTCTTGGATCGCTTCGTTGCCTACTTCGACTTCCTTGAGGGCCAGTGGGAGAAGGAGCGTCCAATCGCTCCAACCCGTGAAGAAGCACTCATCGAAATTTATAAGCGCGCACGTCCAGGTGAGCCACCAACCCTCGAGTCAGCACGCGCATATTTCGAAACTGCATTTTTCGAAAACCGCCGCTATGACTTGTCACGCGTTGGTCGCTACAAACTGAACCGCAAACTTGGTGCAGAGATCGAAAAGATTGAGCAACTGTTTGGTTTGAAAAAAGGTATAGAATTCGGTCAACTCGACGTTCCAACCGAAGGTCAAGATGTATTGAGCCGTTGCGAAGTGTTGGCAACGATGTCGTACTTGTTGCACCTCGTCAAGCAAGAGCCTGGCTACCGCTTGGACGACCAAGATCACTTCGCAAACCGTCGTATTCGTTCGGTAGGCGAGTTGATTCAGAACCAAGTACGTATTGGTTTGTCACGTATGGAGCGCGTTGTGCGCGAGCGCATGACCACCCAAGATGTTGAGGCAATTTCACCTCAGACATTGATTAACGTACGTCCAGTTGTTGCAGCAATCAAAGAGTTCTTCGGAACTTCGCAGTTGTCGCAGTTCATGGACCAAGTCAACCCACTGTCGGGCTTGACCCACCGACGTCGTTTGTCGGCTCTTGGACCAGGCGGACTCAGCCGTGAGCGTGCAGGTTTCGAAGTTCGAGACGTTCACTTTTCTCACTACGGTCGCATGTGCCCAATCGAGACTCCAGAAGGTCCAAACATTGGTCTGATCGGTGCGTTGTCAACCTTCGCTCGCGTCAACCCATTTGGTTTCATCGAGAGCCCATACCGTCGCGTCAAAAACGGCAAGGTCACCAACGAGATCGTGTACATGCCAGCCGACGAAGAAGAAAACTACGTCGTTGCTCAGGCCAACACTCCGCTCAACGCCGATGGTTCGTTTAAGCAAGAGCGCGTGCTCGTGCGTCGTTCACCACAGGCAGCCAGCTTGGATGACTTGAAGAAGATGCTCGAAGCAGAAAGCTTCTTCGGTTCAACAACCGACATCGGCTACGTGCCACCAATAGAAGTTGACTTCATCGACGTTTCACCACGACAGATTGTTTCTGTTGCGACTGCGTTGATTCCGTTCTTGGAGCACGACGATGCAAACCGCGCCTTGATGGGTGCCAACATGCAACGTCAGGCCGTCCCACTGTTGCGCGCAGAAGCGCCATACATCGGCACGGGTATCGAAGCACGTGCTGCACGTGACGGCGCTGACTTGCTTCTTGCAAAAGATTCAGGCACTGTCACCGCTGTTACTGGTGATTGCATCACCATTGCATACGACAACTTAAAGAAGTCGGAAGGCGAGCACAGGCTCTACAAGTTCCGCCGTTCAAACCAGGACACCTGCATCAACCACATCATTCGTGTGCGCGAAGGTCAGACAGTCAAGAAGGGCGACTTGCTCGCTGATGGTCCATCAACCGATCAGGGCGAACTCGCACTCGGCAAAAACTTGCTCGTGGCATTTATGCCATGGGAGGGTTACAACTTCGAAGACGCCATCATCTTGAGCGAGCGTTTGGTCAAAGAAGACGTACTCACATCTATCCACATCAAGGAATACGAAGTGGATGCTCGTGACACGAAACTCGGACCAGAAGAAATCACACGCGACATTCCAAACTTGTCAGAAGACATTTTGGCCGACTTGGACGATCGCGGAATCATTCGCGTTGGTGCCGAAGTAGGACCTGGCGATGTGTTGGTTGGCAAAGTTACGCCAAAGGGCGAAACCGAACTGACACCTGAAGAGCGCCTCTTGCGCGCAATCTTCGGTGAGAAGGCTCGCGAAGTTCGCGACACGAGCCTCAAGGTCAAGCACGGTGAGAGCGGCAAAGTTATTGACGTCAAGGTCTTGTCACGCGACAAGGGTGACCGTGAAGTCGGCGACGAATTGCCACCAGGCGTCAACCAACTCGTACGTATTTATGTCGGACAAAAGCGCAAAATCTCCGTTGGAGACAAGTTGGCTGGACGTCACGGCAACAAGGGTGTCATCTCCAAGATCTTGCCGATCGAAGACATGCCACACATGGCGGACGGAACTCCTGTCGACATCATCCTCAACCCACTGGGCGTGCCAAGCCGCATGAACATTGGTCAGGTGCTGGAAGCCCACCTGGGTTACTGCGCACGTTGGGGTTGGGAAGATACCAAGAACAACAAGACCGTCGGAGCCAATCCAATTCGTGGCACCGAGACAAAGACACGCATCAACACCACGCCTGCAACATTTATTGCAACGCCGGTGTTTGACGGCGCACACTGGGACGAAGAAGAGGCTGCAGGACAACACCCGACGATTCAGTCGATGTTGGAAAACCTCAACCCTGAAACTTCAGACGGTGTTCGTTTGATTGGTCGTGATGGAAAGACGCAGTTGCGCAATGGTCGCACCGGCGAGTTCTATGACAACCCAACCATGGTTGGCTACATGTACATCTTGAAGCTCGCCCACATGGTCGACGACAAGATCCACGCACGTTCAACTGGTCCATACAGCATGATCACGCAGCAACCGCTCGGTGGTAAAGCACAGTTCGGTGGCCAGCGCTTCGGCGAAATGGAAGTGTGGGCACTCGAGGCCTACGGCGCTGCATATTGCTTGCAAGAATTGCTCACGATTAAGAGTGATGACGTGCTTGGTCGTGTGCGCGTGTACGAAGCCATCGTCAAGGGCGAAAACATTCCAGAGCCTGGTATTCCTGAGAGCTTCAAGGTGCTCATGAAGGAAATGCAAGCACTCTGCTTGGACGTCGAAGTTATTTCGAACGAAGGCAAGAACATCGAACTCACCGACATGGATGAGGACGTGTTCCGTGCAACACAAGAACTGGGAATTGACATCTCACGCCCAGAGCGTGGATCAGATGCCGACGACCGTGACCGTGAACGACGCCGCGAAAAGGCTTACTAAACATTTGAGTTGTTGATTATTTGTTGATTATTTGTTGATTTATTGCTGACAAGTACGAGGAAGAGGAAACGATATGGCTGACGTAGGAACAGAATTCAAGAACAAGGTGGATGTCAACAGCTTTGAGCAGTTGCGGATTGGTTTGGCAACAGCCGATGACATTCGCAACTGGTCGCGTGGCGAAGTCAAAAAGCCTGAGACCATCAACTACCGCACCTTGCGCCCAGAGCGCGATGGTCTGTTCTGCGAAAAGACATTCGGACCTACTCGCGATTGGGAGTGCTACTGCGGTAAGTACAAGCGTGTTCGTTTTAAGGGCATCATTTGCGAAAAGTGTGGCGTTGAAGTCACACGTTCAAAAGTGCGCCGCGAGCGCATGGGTCATATCGAACTTGCAGCACCAGTTGTACACATTTGGTACCTACGCGGAACCCGTTCATGGCTTGCATACCTCTTGGGCGGCCTCGAGCCACGCGAAGAGATCAAGGCAAAGCAACTCGAGAAGGTTATTTACTTCGCAGCGTGGTTGGTTTCAAGCGTCGACATCGACAAGCGCCACAGCGAGTTTCCAGAACTTGAAAAAGAATCGCTTGAAGATCGCGATCAATTGATCAAGAACCGTGAAAAAGAAATCAAGCAGCGTCAAAAGGATGCCGAAGCAGAACTCAAGGAACTCGAGAAGTCTGGTGCCAAAGAAGCCGAAATTCGTGCTCGTCAAAAGTTGATTGACAAAGACTTGCAAGCGATCACCGATCGTTATGCACGTGAAATCGACCTGACACAACGCGCACTTGACACCTTTGGCAAAATGCACACCCGCATGATCGTCGAAGACGAAGAGTTGTGGCGCGAAATCAAAGATCGCTACAGCGAATATTTCGTTGGTGGCACTGGTGCAGAAGCAATCAAGTCGCTGATCGACACCATTGACTTCGAAGCAGAAGAAGTCTTGCTGCGCGAAGCAATCATCAATGGCTACAACGGCAAGGTGCTGAGCACTCAGCGCAAGCAAAAGGCCATCAAGCGTCTCAAGATCATCGCTTCGTTCAACCGTCGCGACGATGCCGGCCGCTTGGTCAACAATCCAAAAGCAATGGTGCTAGAAGTCATTCCAGTTATTCCTCCAGACCTGCGCCCGATGGTGCAGTTGGACGGTGGACGTTTTGCAACTTCCGACTTGAACGACCTGTACCGCCGAGTGATCAACCGCAACAACCGTCTGCGCCGCTTGCTCGACTTGGGTGCACCAGAAATCATCGTCAACAACGAAAAGCGCATGTTGCAAGAAGCATCAGACGCATTGTTTGACAACGGTCGTCGTGGTCGTCCAGTAACTGGTCCTGGCAACCGTCCGCTCAAGTCACTTTCCGACATGCTCAAGGGTAAGCAAGGTCGCTTCCGTCACAACTTGCTCGGTAAGCGCGTTGACTATTCGGGTCGTTCAGTAATCGTGGCTGGTCCGACACTGCGCTTGCAGCAGTGTGGTTTGCCAAAGTTGATGGCACTCGAATTGTTTAAGCCATTCGTGATGAAGCGTCTCGTTGATCAACAGCTTGCACAAAACATCAAGAGTGCCAAGCGCATGGTCGAGCGTCGTAAATCACAAGTGTGGGACGTGCTCGAAGACGTAATCAAAGAGCATCCAGTGTTGCTCAACCGCGCACCGACGTTGCACAGACTTGGTATTCAAGCATTTGAACCGCTGCTCGTAGAGGGCAAGGCAATTCAGTTGCACCCACTCGTATGTACAGCGTTTAACGCCGACTTCGACGGTGACCAGATGGCAGTTCACTTGCCGTTATCGGTTGAAGCGCAGGCTGAAGCCCGCGTGTTGATGTTGAGCGCAAACAACATTTTGTCACCAGCATCTGGTCGACCAATTGTGACGCCGCAGCAAGACTTGGTCATCGGTGGTTTCTATCTCACCGAGCTTCGCGATGGAGTGAAGGGCGAGGGCCGCGTGTTCCGTCAGTTGCACGAAATCATTCGTGCGCTTGACAACCAGGACATCGACCTACATGCAAAGATTCAGGTTCCTAGTCAGTCATCAGTTACCGACGAAAAGTATTTGTCGGCAAACAAGAAGTATGTGACAACAACTCCTGGTCGCTTGTTGTTCGAAGAGCGTTTGCCAGCTGGTTTTGTTACCAAGTTTGGTCACATCACCGAGCCATTGCGCAAGCGTGAATTCGGCGTCATCGTAGAGCGTTTGAGCGATCACTTTTCTAAGTCCGAGATTGCTAACGCACTCGACGACATCAAAGATCTTTGCTACCGCTACGCGACACAGTCAGGTCTCACCGTTTCGGTAGACGACGTCAAGACTCCAAAAGCAAAGCGCACAATCTTGGATGATTACGAAAAGCAGGCTGAAAAAGTTGAGAATCAGTACAAGCGCGGCATTATCACCGACGGCGAGCGCCGTCAGCAAGAAGTGCGCATTTGGACAGACGCAACAGCCGACGTGCAAAAGGCAATGGAAATCGAGTTCAAGGCACTGAAGAACAACCCAGTCGACATGATGATCGGATCAGGTGCTCGTGGAAACATGACCCAGATGCGTCAGATCGCCGGTATGCGTGGTCTTGTGGCCAACCCTCGCGGTGACATGATTCCTCGCCCTATCAAGAACAACTTCCGTGAAGGTCTCGAAACACTCGAGTACTTCATCGCTACGCCAGGTGCTCGTAAGGGTCTTGTAGACACTGCACTTCGTACTGCCGACTCGGGTTACTTGACTCGTCGTTTGCATGACGTTGCACAAGAGCTCATCGTGCGCGAAGACGATTGCGGAACCACACTTGGTATCTGGGTTGACAACGTGCAAAAAGATACTGCCAATGCGCGCAGCTATCTCGAGACCAAGATCTTTGGTCGCGCGATCTTGAACGAGATCGAAATGAGCAACGGTCACGTCTACCCGAAGAACACCGTTATTGGTGACATCGAGATGGAAGCATTGCGCGACGATCCGAAGGTGACACGCATTCGTGTTCGTTCGGTACTCACATGCGACGCCGAAGTCGGTGTATGTGCAACGTGCTACGGCCGTTCACTTGCAACTGGTCAAGCAATCGAAATGGGTGAAGCAGTAGGCGTTATCGCTGCTCAGTCAATCGGTGAGCCTGGAACTCAGTTGACGATGCGTACTTTCCACACTGGTGGTGTTGCAGGAAAAGACATCGCTGGCGGTTTGCCACGCGTTGTTGAACTCTTTGAAGCACGCAACCCTCGTGGCTCGGCTCGTTTGGCTCGCGCAACTGGTGTTGTGCGCATCCTCGAAGACGACGGCAAGGGCATTCCAGTACATGTCATCGACGACCAAGGCGTGGAGCACGAAATTGTGTTGCCAACCGGAAGCCGTTTGTTGGCAAAAGATGGAGACAACATCAATGCTGGTGATCGCATCACTGAAGGTCCACTCGATCCAAAAGAATTGATGGAGATCAAGGGACCACGCGAAACACAGGTGTACCTCGTAGAAGAAGTACAAAAGGTGTATCGCGACCAAGGTGTATCGATTCACGACAAGCACATTGAGTTGATCGTGCGTCAGATGACCCGCCGCGTTGGTGTTCAAGAGCCAGGTGACACAGCGTTCTTGCCAGGCGAGCGAGCCGATGCAAAAATATTCCGTGACACTAACCGTGCGATGGTCGAGGAGGGCAAGCGCCCAGCCGAAGGTCGTCCAGAGTTGATGGGAATCACCAAAGCATCACTTGCTACGGAGTCGTGGCTGTCGGCTGCATCTTTCCAAGAAACCACACGTGTTCTCACCGAAGCCGCAATTGATGGCAAGGGTGACAACCTCGTTGGTCTCAAGGAAAACATCATCATTGGCAAGTTGATTCCTGCTGGTTCAGGCATGGATCGTTACAACGCCTTCGATGTGAGCGCCCCTGACTACGTACCAATGGCTTATTACTCCAGCGCTGATGATGATCTCGAGGAAGATCCAGCCGCATTGTTGGCCCGTTTGTACGGATCGAATGTGGCGACGGACTCCGAAGAGGGCTCAGAACTGGCTCAATAAGGGTTTTTCCGCGAGGAAAGGCAGACAGGTATTGGTTGGCAGGTTGCCGTATGGCGACCAACGCCCGTAGCATTTCCCGTCTAGTTGTCGTGAGGTTTGGCTCGTCCAAAGCGTGCGATTTCTCAAGTTTTATTACATCAATGAATGCAACAGTAAAGGTAAATGCGTGCCCACAATCCAACAATTGATTCGATACGGTCGAAGCACCAAGTCGTCAAAGACAAAGACCCCTGCGCTTAAGGGTTCACCACAGCGCCGCGGTGTTTGCACGCGCGTATTCACCACTACACCCAAAAAGCCAAACTCGGCTTTGCGCAAGGTAGCTCGTGTTCGTTTGACGAGCGGTGTCGAAATCACCGCCTACATTCCGGGCGAGGGCCACAACTTGCAAGAGCACTCCATCGTGCTCGTGCGCGGCGGTCGTGTTCGTGACTTGCCAGGTGTTCGTTACAAAGTAATCCGCGGAGCACTCGATGCCGCTGGTGTAAAAGATCGCAAACAATCTCGCAGTCGCTACGGCGCCAAGAAGAAGTAAGAAAGAACTCGGTATTTAACATGTCACGTAAAGGTCCAGCAACGCGTCGCGAGATGTCACCAGATCCGGTGTACCGCTCACTCTTGGTCACCCAGCTCGTCAACAAAGTGATGTTGCACGGCAAGAAGTCGACAGCCGAATCGATCGTTTATGAAGCAATGAAGGCAATCGAAATCAAGACTGGCACCGAGCCACTCTCCACCTTGAAGCGCGCAATTGACAACGTCAAGCCACCACTTGAAGTTCGTTCACGCCGCGTCGGTGGTGCCACATACCAAGTTCCTGTTGAAGTGCGTCCACGCCGTGCAACAACACTGTCCATTCGTTGGGTAGTCGAGTACGCACGCGGTCGTCGTGAAAAAACAATGGCAGAGTGTCTCGCAGCAGAGATTCTTGATGCATCCAACGGTTTGGGTGTCTCGATGAAGAAGCGTGACGACATGCAAAAGATGGCCGAGTCAAACAAAGCATTTGCTCACTACCGCTGGTAGTCGCCAAAGAAAACTTAAGAAAGAACCCCTATGGCACAGCGTGAATATCCACTTGAGCGTTATCGCAACATCGGCATCATGGCGCACATCGATGCTGGTAAAACAACAACAACTGAGCGCGTGTTGTACTACACCGGCAAGACATACAAAATCGGCGAAGTGCACGAAGGTGGCGCAGTTATGGACCACATGGTTCAAGAACAAGAGCGCGGAATCACCATCACATCTGCTGCTACAACAGCGTTTTGGCGCGAACATCGCATCAACATCATTGACACACCTGGTCACGTGGACTTCACAATCGAAGTGGAGCGCTCATTGCGCGTACTCGACGGTGCAGTTGCAGTATTCGACTCGGTTGCTGGTGTAGAGCCACAAACCGAGACCGTGTGGCGCCAAGCCAACAAATACAACGTGCCTCGTATGTGTTTCATCAACAAGATGGACCGCACAGGTGCCAACTTTTATCGCACGCTCGACATGATCAAAGATCGTCTCGCTGCAGTGCCTGCTGTTATTCAATTGCCATACGGTGCTGAGGGCAACTTCAAGGGCATTATCGACATCGTCAAGATGAAGGCTGTTGTGTGGGAAGGCGACGAAAAAGACTCTGCTTACGGTGACGTTGAAATTCCTGCCGAATACATGGACAAGGCAAAGCAGTACCGAGCCGAATTGCTCGACTTGGTTGCCAGCGAAGACGAAGCATTGATGGAGAAGTACCTCGCAACCGATGATCTTCCCGAAGATGAACTACGAATCGGTATCCGCAAGGGAACACTTGCGTTTTCTTTCGTTCCAATCTTGTGTGGTTCGGCATTTAAGAACAAGGGCGTGCAGCAAATGCTCGACGCTGTTGTTGACTACATGCCAAGCCCGCTCGACATTCCGCCAACTCCAGGTCTGAAGCCTGATTCGGACGAAAAGATCACTCGCGAAGCCAGCGAAACTGCACCGTTCTCGGCACTTGCATTCAAAATTGTTGCCGATCCATTTGGTCGACTCACATACTTCCGCGTCTACTCGGGTTCAATCTCGAAGGGCGACGAGGTCTACAACTCAACAAAAGAAAAGCGCGAGCGCATCGGCCGTTTGTTGTTGATGCATGCAAACCAACGCGAAGACATCGACACCGCAATGGCCGGCGACATCGTTGCGGGTCTTGGTTTGAAAGAAGTAACCACCGGCGACACATTGTGTGACCGTGGTAATCCGATCATTCTTGAGCGCATGATTTTCCCAGAGCCAGTTATCCACGTTGCCATCGAACCAAAAACAAAAGTTGACCAAGACAAGCTGGGCAAAGCGCTCAAGTCATTGTCGGACGAAGACCCAACGTTCCGCGTTCGCACCGACGAAGAAACTGCTCAGACCGTGATTTCGGGAATGGGTGAGTTGCACTTGGAAATTCTTGTCGACCGCATGCAACGCGAATTTGGTGTTGATGCAACTGTTGGTAAGCCACAGGTTGCATACCGCGAGACAGTGACCAAAAAAGTTGAGACAGTCGAGTACCGACACATCAAGCAGTCGGGTGGTTCGGGTCAGTTCGCCGTTGTCAAGATCGACCTTGAGTCGTCGGGCATCGGTGGCGGTTACCAATTTGTCGATGACATCACGGGTGGACGCATTCCTCGCGAATACATTCAGCCGGTCAACCAGGGCATTCAGTCGGCCCTCGACAATGGCGTGCTCGCCGGATACCCAACGGTGGACGTCAAAGTGACCTTGGTCGATGGCGCATACCACGACGTGGACTCGAGCGAAATGGCGTTCAAAATCGCTGGTCAAATGGTGTTTAAGAAGGCAGCCCAGATGGCCAAGCCGATCTTGCTCGAGCCAATTATGGCCGTAGAAGTTGTGACTCCAGATGACTACATGGGCGACGTAATGGGCGATTTGTCCAGCCGCCGTGGGCGCATCGAAGGCATGGAGGCCAACGGAAACGCGCAGAACATCAAGTCGCAGGTGCCACTTTCCGAAATGTTCGGATACAGTACAGACCTGCGTTCGCGCACTCAGGGTCGTGCTACTTACACGATGCAGTTCCATAGTTACCAGCAAGTCCCTGAAGTAATTGCACAAGAAATCATCAAGCGAGTACGTGGCGAATAGCCCGAACTCGAGTAATCGTCCATCAATCACAGCAACCAAATCATTTCAAAATAAATAGGAGCAGTCATGTCAAAAGCAAAATTCGAGCGCAACAAGCCACACGTAAACATCGGAACGATGGGTCACATTGACCACGGCAAAACCACGCTGACCGCTGCCATCTCGACAACGCTTGCGACCAAGGGTTTGGCTGTCGCGACTCCGTTCGACCAGATTGACAAGGCTCCTGAAGAGAAGGCTCGTGGTATCACGATCTCGATCGCTCACATTGAGTACGAGTCAGAGAAGCGCCACTACGCACACGTCGACATGCCAGGTCACGCTGACTACATCAAGAACATG
>JAQCJO010000044.1 GCA_027592925.1 Actinomycetota bacterium
TTATAATTTGTATTTGCAGGTACTAGACCTGCACTAAATTAACGCTTCTTCTTTTTAGCGACTGGCTTTTTTGCAGCTGGCTTCTTTGCTGCAGGCTTTGCTGCTGGTGCAGCAGGCTTGCGAACAGTTACCAACTTTGGTGCTGGAGCAACGCCGAGGGCGATGTCCTTAAAGCCTTTGAGTGCCGAAATCTTGGCGACGGTCTTTGCCTTCACCTTGACTGCTTCACCTGTGGCCGGGTTACGCGCCATGCGGGCTGGTCGGTTGATCTTTGCAAATTTTGCAAAGCCCGAAATGTTGACAACTTCACCCTTTGCCACTGTGGCGAGGATGACGTCGATTGTTCCTTCAACGAGAAGAGTTGCCGTCTTCTTGTCTACGTCTGTATGGGTTGCTACTGCTTGGATGAGGTCACGTTTTTTCATAGACCCCAAATTTATTGCATCGGGACGGAAAAAAGTGGGATATCTATGGGTTTTTTGGCACCGACTGGGGGATAGCGAATCTCGGTATTGTGCACCTGTGGTCACTGCACTCTTACTCGCCAACCTCGTTGCGTCTTGCGTAATGGTCGGCGTTATCTGGTTTGTCCAGCATGTCCATTACCCCTTGCTTGCCCAAGTGGAAATGGGGCAGGCAGTTGCCGTAGCCGAAGAACATCAGCGCCGCACAGGTCATGTCGTGGCATTGCCGATGGCGGTCGAGGGGCTAACCACTCTGGCTTTGTTGGCTCGACAGCCCGTGGGCGTTACCTGGTATTTACCTTGGATCGGAGCCATTTTGTTGGCTGTTGCGCTTGGCTGCACGATGTTCTTGTCGGTGCCTTTGCACGCAAAGATGGCCAAAAATCCCGACGCGCTAGTGGGGGCAAAGTTGGTCGCAACAAATTGGCCGCGCACTGTCGCTTGGTCACTGCGCGCAGTGGTGTGTGTTGTGATGGTGGCGCAGATGGTGAATGGTCTATGACTTTTGTTGAGCGCGTAGGACCATTCGCCCAGGATTGTCCGAGTCCGGTTAGGCGGGCAGTAATGAAACAAGGTTGGTATGACCTTGCCTACATTCATTTTCGCTACGACCCCCAAGAAGTGCAGCGGCTACTTCCGCCAGGATTATCGGTGGATGTATTCGATGGCTCGGCGTGGGTGGGTCTGATTCCATTTTCGATGCGCGGCATTGGTGTTCCACACCTTCCATCAGTCCCGTATCTCGGTTCATTTCCTGAAGTCAATGTGCGCACCTATGTCATTCGAGATGGCATCCCAGGTGTGTGGTTTTGTTCGCTTGATATCAACCGAATTATTCCGACCCTTGTTGCACGCACCACCTATCAGTTGCCATATTGCTTTGGCAAAGCGAAGCACCAGCTTGTCGGAAATGAGTTACTCACTTCGGTCGATCGCCGTTGGCCGCGAGGCGAGGCACACACTCGAATCCGTTTATCGATCGGCGCAGAGATCACTAACCCTTCACCGCTCGAAGTGTTTCTTAGTGCTCGGTGGGGGTTGTACTCATACACACAATCCAAACAAATCCGTTACGCGCCAATTTCGCATCCGCGATGGAAGTTGCAGCGTGCTGAAATAATTGCTCTTGATGATTCGCTGATTGAAGCAGCAGGTTTCACCAAGCCAGTTGGTGCCCCTCACGTGATGTTTGCACCAGGTGTTCCGGTGCGTGTTGGACTACCAAAAACTCTGTAGTCGTAAAGTTGCTTACGAGCGAAGGCGCTCGTTCTTTGGGTCAAAGAGTGGTTCAGCACCAACCGTCACTGGAACACGATTGCCAAAGATCTCGATCTCGAGTTTGGTTCCTGCTGTCTCAAACTGAGGAAACACGTAACCGAGCACGATGCTCTTATTCAACGTGAAGCTCCAGCCACCAGATGTTGCGATACCGATGCGCTTATCACCGCTAAAGATGCTTGCGCAAAACGGTGCATCAGCATTGCCGGCATCGTCCAAGATCATTGGTACAAAGCGGTAAGGCGAGCCCTTTGCTTTTTCGGCAACAAGTGCTGCTTTGCCAACGAACTCTTTGTTCATGTCAACAAAGCGATCGAGCGATGCGTCAAATGGCGAGAAGCCAATTTCCAAATCACCCTTCCATCCGCGGTAGCACTTGTCGAGACGAAGACTGTCTACTGCGTAGATGCCCATGTCACGAATGCCGTGCGGTTCGCCAGCAGCCCACATGGCTTTGTACAACGCGACCATTTGGTCGTTCGAAGCGTGCAACTCCCAACCCAATTCGCCAACGTAGTTGACGCGCAGTGCAAGTACCGTGCCAACTGCTGTGTCAATGAGTTGATGCGAGAGCCATGGGAAGTCGCTGTTTTCGAGCGATGTTGTTGTTACTTTTGACAACACTTCACGCGACTTTGGACCAACCAAAATGAGCGAACCGTAGTTTGCGGTGACGTTCTTGATAGTGACCGAGCCATCTGTTGGCAACGACATCTCGAGCAAGTCGAGGTCATGCCATTCCGAGCTTGCGGCACCAACAAGATAAAACTTGTCTTGGGCCAAGCGCGCAATGGTGAGCTCGCTGAGCAATTTGCCGTCTGGCAACAATGCGTAACTCAGGCTCAAGCGGCCAATCTTTGGCAACTTGGTGCAGATGATGTTGTCGAGGAAGGCAAATGCGCCTGGTCCCGAAACTTCGATCTTGGTGAAGCCTGGCAAGTCAAGCAGTGCAACGGTGTTGCGGGCTGCTTCACACTCTTCGGCCACCACTTTGCGCCAACCGTTTTTGCGGAAGAACGAAAGAGTGTGATCGGTGACTTCGCCCTTTGGATCGAAATATGTTGGGCGCTCCCAACCACCGCGAGCGCCGTATGCAGCACCCTTTTCTTTGAGCAAGTCGTAGAGCGGCGAAACGTAACCAGGTCGACCTGCTGGGCGCTCTTCAAATGGAAAACCCATTGCATATTCGTTCTGGTAAACCTCGAGCGCTTTGTCGATTGTGTATTGCGTTGTTGCGTAATCCTTATAACGACGGCGGTCGATGCCCCAGATATCAAACTCTGGTCGGCCATTGAGCACCCACTCAGCAATTGCTTTTCCTGCACCGCCACCTTGGGCAATACCGAAACTGAATGTGTTGCAATGGAAGAAGTTACGCAATCCGGGCTCTGGACCCATGTATGGGTTGCCGTCTGGTGCGTAGGGGATTGGTCCGTTGACAACGCGCGCGATGCCGGCTTCGCCAATGAGTGGAACACGATTGCCCGCATCGAGAATTTGTACTTCGAGACGATCGAGTTCGGCTGGCCACAACATGTTTGCAAATTGATCAGGGATTCCATCGAGCCACATTGCGGTTGACTGCCATTCGTATGGTCCAAGAATGAAACTGTTGCGCTCTTGGCGCAAGTAGTACGAAGTGTCTACGTCGCGCAACAGTGGAAGTGGAAACTCGCGCGCTGCAAGTTCTGGAATTTCTTCAGTCACCAAGTATTGGTGTGCCATTGTCATGATTGGCAAGTGTCGACCAATGAGGGCCATCACTTCTCCAGCGCGATAGCCGGCAGCATTGATAACAATTTCGCAATCAATTGTTGCTTTGTCGGTTGTGACTGTCCACTGGTGGTTGTCGTGTTGCTTCATTGCAATCACGCGCTCGTTACGACGAATGTTTGCACCCATCGCACGCGATGCGCGGGCGAGAGCCTGTGTTACTTGCGATGGATCGATATCTCCATCGAGTGGATCCCACAACGCACCGGCAAGATCATGTGTCTCGAGTAGCGGGTAACGCTCTTTAAGTTCGCTCGGTGTCAACATGTCGTACTCCATGCCGTTGGCGCGTGCCATCGACTTGACGTGACGGAACTCGGCCATGCGCTCTTCAGTGTGAGCGAGTCGCACTGAGCCAGTGACGTGATAACTAATTGGGAAGTCTGGATCTTTGGCGAGTTCGGTGTACAACTCGGCTGTGTACTTCTGCACCTTCATGATGCTCCACGAGCCCGAAAAAGTAGGAACGTTGCCGGCTGCGTGCCAAGTGGAGCCAGAGGTCAATTCGTCGCGCTCGAGCAAGAGCACATCGGTACAACCCATTTTGGCTAGGTGATAGAGGGCGCTGACTCCAGCAATACCGCCGCCGATAATGACAATTTTTACGCGCTCGCTCATGTCAGACCCTGTCTAGTTCTCTCGTGTTTATCTCGTGTTTATTTCATATATATGGACGCTCGGACCGATTGGGCCCAGTGCACCTGTGGTGTATTTAAATCTATATGTCATAATAGGTCACTGATATATCTCCACCAAAACCGCCGAGGGGACCATTGTGCCGAATTTGCCAAGTAACGCCAAAGTGGTGATTGTTGGCGGCGGCATCGTCGGTTGCAGCGTTGCCTATCACTTGGCAAAGCGCGGAGTTACGGATGTCGTGCTGATTGAGCGCAAGCAACTCACCAGCGGCACCACCTGGCACGCAGCAGGTTTGGTGGGTCAATTACGAGCCACGCAAAACCTCACTCGCTTGGCTCAGTACACCACCAACTTGTTTGCAACACTCGAAGAAGAAACGGGGCAAGCAACTGGCTTTCAGCAACGCGGCTCGGTGGCGATTGCGCCAAACGAAGAACGCTTTGAAGAACTCAAGCGTGGTGCATCGATGGCTCGTGTGTTTGGTCTGCCCGTCAACATCATCACGCCAGCCGACGTTAAAGATTTGATTCCACTCGCTCGTGTCGACGATCTTGTTGGCGCAGTGCATTTGCCAGGCGATGGTGTTGTCAACCCAATTGACGTGACGCAGGCTCTTGCAAAAGGTGCGCGCGCAGCAGGTGTAAAGATTTTTGAAAACACCAAGGTTGATCGCATCGTTGTTGAGAACGGTCGTGCAGTTGGCGTTATTGCCGAAGGCGAAATGATTCGTGCTGATGCAGTTGTCAACTGCGCAGGCATGTGGGCTCGCGAACTTGGAGATTCTGTTGGAGCAACAGTGCCACTGCACGCTGCAGAGCACTTTTATATTGTGACCGAGGCCGTTGAGGGAATTTCGCCAACCATGCCAGTGTTGCGCGACCAGGATGGTTGCGGATACTTCAAAGAAGATGCTGGCAAGTTGCTCGTTGGTTGGTTTGAGCCAGTTGCCAAACCGTGGGGTATGAAAGGAATCTCGGAAGAGTTTTCGTTTACATCATTGCCAGAAGACTTCGAACACATTGCGCCGCTTGTTGAAAACGCAACGCACCGCATGCCGTTGCTCGCACAAACCGGTATCCGGTTGTTCTTTAACGGCCCAGAGTCATTTACTCCCGACGATCGCTACTTGCTCGGCGAACAGCCAGAAGTGCCGGGCTTGTTTGTCGCAGCAGGTTTCAACTCAATCGGCATTCAGTCTTCGGGTGGAGCAGGCAAAGTGCTTGCCGACTGGATTGTTGATGGTCGTCCACCAATGGATTTGTGGGATGTCGATGTGCGTCGCGTTATGCCGTTTCAACGCAACCGAAATTACCTCCACGACCGCACTATCGAATCGCTTGGTTTGTTGTACGCAATGCACTGGCCATTCCGTCAACCAGAAACCGCGCGCGGTGTGCGTCGCTCGGCATTGCATGATCGCCTTGCCGCAAAAGGCGCATGTTTTGGTGAAGTCGCTGGTTGGGAGCGCACAAACTGGTTTGCGCCTGCAGGCAAAAAAGCCGAATACGAATACACGTATGGCCGTCAAAACTGGTTTGAATACACCGCGGCAGAGTGCAAAGCCACACGCGAAGCAGTTGCCATGTTTGACCAATCGTCATTCGGCAAGTTCGTTCTCGAGGGCGCCGATGCCGAGCAGATTATTAATAATGTTTCGGCAAACGACATGTCGGTGCCAGTTGGCAAACTTGTCTACACGCAGTGGCTCAACGAGCGTGGTGGCATTGAAGCCGACCTCACTGTTACACGCGAAGCAGCCGATCGTTATTTGGTAGTTACTGCTGCGGCCACGCAGGTGCGCGATTTCCAGTGGCTCAAAAATCACATTCCTGCTGGCGCACGAGCAACACTCACCGATGTCACGTCTGGTTCGGCAGTCTTGAGCATCATGGGGCCAAACTCACGTGCTTTGTTGCAGTCACTCACATCGACCGATATGTCTAACGAAGCATTTCCATTTGGTACTTCGCAGATCATCGACTTGGGTTATGCGCGAGTGCGCGCAAGTCGTGTCACATTTGTTGGTGAGCTTGGTTGGGAGTTGTACATCGCAACCGAATACGCGACAGGCGTTTTTGATTCGATTGTTGCAGTGGGCAAAAAGTTTGGTCTCAAGCATGCTGGTTATCACGCGCTCAACTCGATGCGCACCGAAAAGGGTTATCGCCACTGGAGTCACGACATTTCACCAGACGACTCACCGATCGAAGCTGGTCTCAGTTTTACTGTTGCGTGGAACAAAGCAGGTGGCTTCATTGGTCGCGATGCTTTGCTCAAGCAAAAAGAAACTGGTGTCAAAAAGCGTCTCGTACAGGTTGCGCTCAAAGACGCAAACAAATTGCTCTATCACAACGAACCAATTTGGCGTAACAACGAAATTGTCGGGCACATTGCGTCGGGCATGTTTGGTCATCACCTTGGCAAGTCGCTCGGTATGGGCTACGTCGAAAATCATCACGGCTTGGCCGACAAAGAGTTCATCACAAGTGGAACATACGAAATTGAAGTTGCAGGCGAGAGAGTTGCGGCAGATGTGCAGTTAGAGCCGTTTTATGATCCAAAGAGTTTGCGTATCAAGGCATAACGGTTGAGCAAGCAATAAGAACTACGATGAAGGAGCAATCATGACAACCACACCAGCACGACGTGGAGGACGAGCAACTCGCACTGCAATGCGAGCAGCCCCACTTACCGACGACATCAAACCAGTACGCCCAGGTATGCCGAGCGGCCGCTACAAGGTACTCACCGATACTGAAGTTCTCAAAATTCACGAAGCAGCCATCAATGTGCTTGAAAACATCGGTATTGCCGATGCAATTCCGTCAACTCTCGAATACTTGTTGCCAAAGGGCTGCAAGCTCGACGGCAATGGGCGCTTGTTGTTTCCTCGTTCATTAATCGAACACACACTTGAGATTGCTGCGCGCAACTTTCCGTTGTACGCCCAAGACCCAAAGTTTGACATGGAGCCGTGGGGCACCAACACCTATTTTGGTACTGCCGGTGCCGCTGTGTACATCGCCGATTATGAAACAGGCGAGTATCGCGAGTCGGTGTCACAAGATGCATACGACATCGCGCGCTTGGTTGACAAGATGGAGCACTTGCACTTTTATCAGCGCGCAGTTGTGCCACGCGATATTCCTGAAGCATCGGCAATGGACATCAACACGTGTTACTTGAGCGTGAGCGGAACCACCAAGCACGTTGGTACTTCGTGGGTGCACCCAGATCACTTGGAAGCATCGCTCAAGATGTTGCACGAGATCGCAGGCGGCGAAGACAAGTGGCGTGCGCGTCCATTCGTGAGCCAGTCCAATTGTTTCGTTGTTCCGCCACTCAAGTTTGCAAGCGATGCTTGCAAGTGCCTTGAAGTTGCGGTGCACGGCGGCATGCCCGTGTTGTTGTTGTCGGCTGGTCAGGCTGGTGCAACCGCACCTGCAGCAATTGCCGGTGCACTTGTGCAACAAGTTGCAGAGTGCTTGGCAGGTCTTGCATACGTCAATGCGATCAAGCCTGGTCATCCTGCAATCTTTGGTTTGTGGTGCTTCGTTTCAGACTTGCGCTCGGGTGCGATGTCGGGTGGAAGCCCAGAGCAAGTGTTGCTCTCATCGGCCAGTGCACAGATGGCGCATTTTTACAACCTCACCGGTGGTACATCGTCGGGTATCAGTGACGCAAAGTTTCCTGACTCACAATCTGGTTCTGAAAAAGGAATCAATCACGCTCTCGTTGGTAACGCGGGCATGAACATCATTTATGAAGCAGCCGGCATGCACGGCAGCTTGTTGGGCTACTCGCTTGAAGGTGTCGTTATCGACAACGACACCATTGGTTCGGTACAGCGCACGATCAAGGGCATCGAAGTCACTGATGAGTCGTTGTCAATCGAGACAATGCGCGCACAGTGCATCGGTGGTCCTGGCCACTACTTGGGAGCAGAGCAGACTTTGCGCATCATGCAAAGTGAGTACCTATACCCAGCCATTGGTGATCGTCTCAGTTCAAAAGAGTGGAAAGAAGTGGGCAAGCCTGAGATTTATGACGTTGCCCACAAAAAGGTGCGCGAGATCTTGGACAACCATTATCCAAGTCACATCCCAGAGGACATTGACGCAAACATTCGCACCTACTTGGATATCCGTTTGCCACGCGAAAAAATGTTGCATCCAAGCGTTATCCCTGCCAACCTGTAGAGCCTGATGGCAACCGCATGGTTTGAGACTGTCGCCGAGGCGCAGCGCCGTGCGCAAAAGCGCTTGCCAAAATCTGTCTACGGTGCATTAATCGCTGGTTCGGAAAAAGGTTTGTCGATGCGCGACAACCTGGACTCGTTTGATCATCTCGGTTTTGCGCCGCATGTTGCGGGCAACTCATCGACGCGAGAAATGTCAGTGCGTGTGATGGGTCAGGACATGTCGATGCCAGTAATCATTTCGCCAACTGGCGTGCAGGCGGTGCACCCTCAGGGCGAAGTTGCTATCGCTCGTGCAGCAGCCAATCGTGGCATTGCAATGGGGCTGAGCTCGTTTGCAAGCAAATCAGTAGAAGAAGTCGCTGCAGTTAATTCGCAAACATTTTTTCAGATGTATTGGTGTGGAGATAAAGACGCACTTGTGCAACGCATGGAGCGTGCGCGTGCTGCTGGCGCAAAGGGTCTCATCGTCACACTCGACTGGTCGTTCTCAAATGGTCGTGACTGGGGCAGCCCATGGATCCCAGAAAAAATTGATCTCAAAGCAATGTTCAAACTCGCACCCGAAGTGATTGTTCGTCCGCGTTGGTTGTGGTCGTTTGCAAAGACCGGCAAGTTTCCCGATCTCGTTGCGCCAAACATGGCCAAGTCGGGCGAGAAGGCTCCAACATTTTTCGGTGCGTACTACGAGTGGATGCAAACGCCGCTTCCATCGTGGGAAGACGTTGCGTGGTTGCGTGAGCAATGGGGCGGACCATTTATGGTCAAAGGTGTGAGTCGTGTTGATGATGCGAAGCGCGTTGTTGATCTTGGTGCTACTGCACTTTCGGTTTCTAATCACGGTGGAAATAATTTGGATGGCACACCAGCACCGATTCGTGCTTTGCCAGCAGTTGCTGACGCCGTAGGCAGTCAGATCGAAGTGTTGCTCGACGGCGGTGTCCGCAGAGGCAGTGATGTGGTCAAAGCACTTGCACTTGGCGCACGCGCAGTGATGATCGGTCGCGCTTATTTGTGGGGATTGGCAGCCAACGGTCAAGGCGGAGTCGAGAATGTGCTCGACGTAATTCGCGGCGGCATCGACTCGGCGTTGTTAGGACTTGGTAAGTCGCACGTCAATCAACTGACTCGCGATGACGTCGTTGCACCGGCCGATTTTTACCGCAGTCTTGGTAATTAACCGATTGGTTAGATAGTTCGATTGTGATTGCCGGTGGTTGGAGTCACATCCATAGCCAGTAGGGGTTTCCCAGCGATCTGAGGCTGATGCAACACACCAGCAAGGGGCCCATCAAGGTTAAATTTTTTTTCCTGAGAAAACTAACAACCCCCATCATGCTTGCTTCGCTCTTGTTGATTACTGCTCCTGCAGCAATGGTGCAAGGTAAGGCAGTTCCATCAAAGTCCTATTCATCGTGTGCGGCATTACGCAAAGACTTCCCAAAGGGTGTCGCGTATTCAGCACTCGCTGCTGGAAAAACTGGCGCAAAAGTGAATAAGTCTGTCTACAACGAAAACTGGCAGAAGTTGCCTGCTGTAGATGGTTTGATCTGCGCGAAGAAGAATAAATAATTACAAGTAAATAATTTTTGTACTGCGCTACTGAGTGTCGAGGCCTTGCGCCCCGGCACTCAGTAGTTTTTTAGATAACGGTTACTGTGCGTGTATGCCAACCAGTGGCACCATCAGGATCAACGCGTCGCACTTCTTCTGTTTGGGTATAGCCACTTTTATCAGTTGATCGTACTTGAATAGTGTGTTCCCCAACAGTTGCGTCCCAGTCAAAGATCCACTGTCGCCACGCATCATCGGTCAGGTCGACTCCCAAATCGCAAGTCTGCCAAGCACCACGATCAATACGCACCTCAACCCGTTCAACTCCGGTGTGCTGTGCCCACGCAACTCCTGCGAGACGAAATTTGCCTGCCGCAATTGATTCGCCTTGTCGTGGCACGTCAATGCGGGAGTGAGTCTTGACTGGCGCATCTCGAGACCATCCACGCGGAATCCAATAACCCTGCTCTTCCGACCATGTGGTGACATTGATTTCTGACAACCACTTAGTTGCTGACACGTAGCCATACAACCCGGGAACTACAAGTCGCGCGGGATATCCATGCATCAACGGCAAAGGTTCCCCGTTCATTCCGATCGCGATGAGTGCATCGCGGCCATCCATTGCTGCCGACACGGGAAAGCCCGATGTCCAGCCATCCAGACTGGTGCTAAAAACTTGCTCTGCATTTTTTTTGATGCCGCAAGACTCCAAAACATCTTTGAGCAGTACACCTCGCCACACTGCATTGCCAATTAACGGACCACCAACTTCATTGGATACACAACAAAGAGTGATGATGCGCTCTACCTGTGGAAGTGCCTGCAAGTCATCCAAGGAAAAAAGTTTCTCGCGCTCCACGAGACCATGAATCCTCAGTTTCCATTTCGCTCGATCGACTCTTGGAAAAGACAGTGCCGTATCAATGCGATAGAAATTATCGTTGGGTGTGATGTATGGATCGGTTGGATGAAAATCAGTTAGCGCAGCGACAGGTATATTGCTTGTTGCAAGGGGAGGAAGTGGAAATTGTGTCAAATTCTGTAGCTGTTGCACTCGTGCTTGCTCACGGTTTCGTGTAAACAGAACTCCGCCTCCACTGAGTGCGCCTAAAGCACCAACAGTGCGAATGAAGCTTCGACGATCCCAACCAAGTGGTACACGAGACTGTTGTGGAGTGCGCGACAACTTTCGTTGAGTGGTGAGGTAGCCATTCAGCCGGCGAGCAGCCAACAGACCAGCAGCAACTCCGCACAACGGAGCAATGACCGAAATAGAGCCTGCTCCAACGTGTTCGGATGCAGATAGTGCGCCAACTAATCCAAAGATCACGATGCCGATCTGAAGAGGAGCGAGCCTCTTGCGACTGAACAGCCCCAGCAAACCAGAGGCAATGAGTAATACTGCAACCATTCCAACTTCAAGTGCAATCTTGTTATTGGTTCCGAAGGTTTGGATCGCCTGTTCTTTGAGCCACGGCGGGGTTCGATCAATGAATGAACTTCCTACAAGATCGAGCGAAGATCGGGAGTTACCTAAAGCACTCACCACCATGCCCATGGATACCGCAAAGAAGCCACTTGCAAGCCCAACGACGCATCCAATCCAGCGTGGTGGCGAAACCGCCTCATCGCTGCGTGGCGCGGTTGGATCGGTTTCGCTGAATTCTGAAAATGTATTCATGGACAAAACTTAGGGTAGTCAGCGAATATCAATTTCTTGTGCCTCGGCCTCAGCGGCAAGTGCAATCCATGTCTCTTCCGCAGCTGCAACTTTTGTTTGTGCATTTGCGAGATTTGCGGTGATCCGAGCGAGCGTGGTGTGATCACTGCCAGCTTGTGCTAATTCTTCTGAAATTTTCTGTTCAGCAGCATTTGTTTGAACAAGAGTTTTCTCGGCCTGGGCTAGCAACCGTTTGAGCGTGCTTGGGCTCTTTGCCGGCTTTATCTTTTCTGCACTTGTTGTTGCAACTGGCGTACTTTTGGCAATAAGTTTTCCGCGCTGTGCTGCAGCGATCTGGTGAGTTGGCGAAGCATTGTGATTTTTGAGCCACCCGGCAACTCCACCAGGCACAACTGCTGCGCCACCGTGACCATCGAGTGCCAACACATCAATCACTGTGCGATCCAAGAACACACGGTCGTGGCTCACCACAACCACAATGCCCGGCCACTCATCTAAATAATCTTCAAGTGCACGCAACGTGTCAAGATCCAAATCGTTTGTTGGTTCATCCAATAGCAATACGTTTGGTTGCTCAATCAATGTGAGCAGCAGTTGCAAGCGCCGACGCTCGCCACCAGACAAAGTCGAGATCGGCGCAAACTGTGCATCGCCATCAAACCAAAACTGACGCATCAATTGATTGTCTTCAACAGATGGGTCGCCTTTGTCGCCAGCAACTGCTTCGCGCACTCGCTGATTAACATTGAGTTCGCGGCCCAACTGGTCGTAGTAGCCAATTTTGACTGTGCTTCCAATATCTATTTGTCCATGTGATGGCTTCAGTCGACCAGCAATCAAATCGAGCAGCGTGCTCTTGCCCGCGCCATTGGGTCCAACGATTCA
>JAQCJO010000045.1 GCA_027592925.1 Actinomycetota bacterium
CTTGCCTTTCGTGCACATGGCTTCACCAATTTATTTGCAGCACAAGTCGCGCCGCGGACCAACGTTTAGAGAAACACTCTTGATGCATGCAATTGCACGAATTGCATACCACGGTCTGATTGACAACATTCAGGTGTCGTGGACAAAGATCGGACCAATCGGTGCTGCCCAATTGTTGCAAGCAGGCTGCAACGACATGGGTGGCACATTGATGAACGAAAACATCTCTCGTGCTGCAGGAGCAAACCATGGTCAGGGCATGACCGAAGATGCGTTTCGCGCAATCACCGAGCCAATTGGTCGTTCACTCTTGCAACGCGACACAACATACGGTCGTCCCGACCGAGCACCCACACTCTTGTCGAGTTAACGAACGCGATGAAGTTTTAGTTTTAGACCAACAAAGACACCAGCAAATACGGCGATCCCAAAAACTGCTCCGGAGAGTGCAAATGCTTGCACTCCCGAAAGCAAGACGCCGACTGTGCAGCCAAGCGCTGTCATTGAACCCCAGCCAAGTAGCACGCCACCCAACAACGCGGTGAGAGAGTTTCCAACAGTGAGCTTTGTGACGGAGAAATTATTTCCACCAAGCGCGGCAGCGAATGATGCGGCCACCATTCCGATGACTAGCCATCCATTGTTAGTAATGGCGTTGGTAACAACACCAACGCAGCCTTTCATCAAGTCAATGCCGTGCAACACCTCTGGAAGTTTTCCCTGACCATCAAGAAATGTTCGCGAAACTGTGCTGAGTTGCGCAGTTACACCCAATGGAGACACGCGAAGATATGCGAACACGCCGATGAGTCCAACAATTGAACCCGTGATCGCAGGAGACCAACGCCGAATAAACACCATGTCGCGCACTTGCGAGAGTGACGAGATGTTCGCCGGTTGCGTTTGTTCTGTGGTCGATGTATCTCTCACAAACACATATATTGCGAGTGATCCGAGTACACCAATTGTTACGACCAACGAACCGCCATAGCCCAGCCAACGTGGCAGCCACCACACCGGGCTCGAACTAATTTGATTGAGATACAACGTGTTCCATGTGAGAAATCCCAAACCAAAACCGATGAGAGATCCAAACAGCGCAGGAATAGCGCGTAAATAGCCTTGACCTAAACGATATAAATGCCCACTAATGCAAGCTCCAGAGAGCACCATTCCAATACCGAAAGCAAAGGCTCCAAGAATCAGAGGAATACTCACAGGCGAAATATGTGCATTTGGCGGCAGACCTTCGCCTTTGGGATTTGGCAAGAACAAGCCAAATAACACCGCATGTCCAACTGCTCCAACAATGAGCGCGGCAATTACCGAAAGAAGCGGACGGGTGACTCGCTCCTCAATCGCTTCCCTAAAAATGCAGTAGAAACAAAATCTTCCACGCTCAAAAACAATTCCCAAGCTTGTACCAATCAGCAATGAAAATGCAGGAGTTGCATCACCGTTTGATCTGGCCTGAAGCACATAAGCACCAATGATCAAACAAAAAACAATGAGCGCAGACAACACAGTGCGCAAGGTGTCAGATCGCGACCACCCAGAAACATTGTTGGTGGCCCCGCTTAAAGCGGGACCACCAACAACTGCTTGACTACTTGGCATTAACCCTTGCCCCACACAGTGCCTGATGGGTTTTTGATTGGCACGCCAACCGAGTTGCCGTATTCAGTCCAAGAACCGTCGTACAACTTGACGTCATAACCGAGTATCTGGCTCAACACAAACCACGTGTGGGCTGCACGCTCACCAATGCGGCAATAGACAATCACTTTTTTGGTGCCATTAATGCCTGCATCTGCATAAATTTTCTTCAAATCAGCCCGTGACTTAAATGAGCCGTCCCTTCCGACAGCAGTCGACCATGGAACGTTTACCGCCCCAGGAATATGGCCAGCGCGAATTGCCAATTCTTGAAATCCTGCTGGTGCAAAAATCTTTCCACTGAACTCATCGGCAGAACGAATGTCGACCAACTTGGTTGTCTTGTCGGTCTTCTTCGCAATTTTTACCACGTCCGGCAAAAAGGCTCGCAGCGTCAGATCGGCAGCAGTTGCTGTGAAGTTTCCCTTTTGAATTGCTGGTGGAATCGGCGTGATTGCTCGACCTTCTTTGATCCACTTATCGCGACCACCATTGAGGATGCGCACGTCTTTAATGCCGTACGTCTTGAAGATCCATACACCCCACGCTGAGAACCAATTGTTTTTGTCGCCATACAAAACAACTGTCGTGTCATTATTGATTCCAGCCGCACGAGCGAGCTTCTGAAATCGCTCTTTTTCAACGATGTCTCGATTGACCGGATCTACGAAATCAGTGTGCCATGCAAACTTGGTTGCACCAGCGATGTGCCCCTTCTCGTACAGACCTGGGTCGGTGCTGACCTCGATAATCCGAACTTTGGCATTACGGAGGTTTTGCTCCAACCATGACGTTTCCACAATATTTGGCGTTGTTGACTTTGGTGCCGAAACAGCATTGGCCGAGATATTGGCTGCTGGGATCAAGAGTCCCGCGACGATACACAAGCCCATCGCCGTTCGAGTCTTAAATCCTCTTCGATAAGTGACTGATCTGTCTGACATAGATATTCCTTTCAATCGGTTATTGGGTGAAACCGGCAGGCATTCACTGGTTTTCCTTGTGTTGCAGGGCTCTTCTTCATAAGTTCATTAGGTAAGCCTAATCCCGACTATAATGATCATCTTTATCATATATAAACAAAATCGGGAAACCAACCCCTTGATCATCATTTTGGAATTGCGCGCGGCGCTACATAGGTGCGAGGCGCGCCGCGGCAACGTCGAGTTGCAACTGCGTCTTAATTGCTTCTAATCCATTGAACTTGCGCTCGCTGCGCAAGAAGTGTTCAAACGTCACACTCACTTTTTGGCCATACAAGTCACCATCAAAGTCGAGCAGGTGTGCCTCGAGCAATGAGTGGTCAGCATGCTCAAAAAAAGTTGGTCGACGACCGAGGTTGATCGCGCACGCGTGCACGGAACCATCGTCGCACTGAAATTTTCCTGCATACACACCGTCGGCCGGCAAACACATTGCGTTTTGAACTTCGACGTTGGCCGTTGGAAATCCAATCATGCGACCACGTTTGTCACCGTTGACAACAACTCCTCGCACCTCATACGCACGTCCCAACAGGTTTGTTGCAATTTCCACCTGTCCACCGGCAAGTGCACGGCGAATGGAGGTTGAACTCACTGGCTCTTCCACCCCATCAGGGCGGGCAATCAACTTGACGGGTTCGACTTGAAAATCAAACTGCTTGCCAAGTTCGCGCAGCATTGCCACATTGCCACCCCGATTGAAACCAAAATGAAAATCTTCACCTACTACTACCACTTGGGCGCGCAAAGTGTCTACGAGAACTCGCTTCACAAACAAGGCTGGGTCTTCGGTGGATCGCTCCCTATTGAACTCGACAATCAATGTGGCATCAATGCCCGTTTTTTGCAACAATTCGAGTTTCTGATCCAGATCGGTAAGCAACTTTGGCGCAGACTCTGGCCGCACAACCGATGCAGGGTGTTTGTCAAAGGTGACAACAACGCTATGGCAACCCAACTGCTGTGCTTCTTTTCTTACTTGGCCAATCACAGCCTGATGCCCGCGATGCACACCGTCATACGCGCCGATGGTTACCACAGAACGCTTCGAGTTATCGCTCGGCTGATTATCGCGGATTACTTGCATGGCTTTTTACGCTATCGCTTCGGCTAAAACCACAGTGGGCTTGGCGCGCGTGACATCCACCTGGCCACGACTTTCGAACACGTCGTACACACCAAGCAACACCCCTTGCTCATCCACGATTGCCCAGGGTGCACTTTCTTTCCATGCAGGCAACACTCGCCCATGTCGCACCATGTCGGCGGTTGGGGCATCAACAACAATCTGAGTCATTGAACGCAATGCAGTTATCGGAGACAACAACACGGCAGATTCTGGCGAATGCGATTCGCCAATTATGAAATCGCCTACCGAGGTGCGCTTGAGGTTTCGCAAATGCGCGCCACCTCCCAACAGTGTTCCAAGATCGGCCGCAAGCGCACGCACATAGGTTCCAGACGAAACGTTGACGACTATGCGCACAACAAGTGGATCATCTGTTGGTTGCACATCAAATGAATGCACCGTCACCGGCCGTGGTTTGCGCTCGATCTCAATACCTTCTCGGGCGAGTTCATGCAATCGCTTACCGTCGACACGAATTGCCGAAACCATTGGCGGTATCTGCAAAATATCACCAGTGAGTTTTTCGGCTGCAAGTCGCACCTGTTCAATGGTGATTCCATTCATGTCATGACGCGCAGTTACTTCACCTGCCGAGTCGAGCGTGTTGGTCTCAGTTCCAAATACAACTTCGGCCTCGTATGTTTTATCCATGCCACTCAAAAACTGCAGTAGCCGCGTTACGTAACCCACACCCACAAGCAACACACCAGTTGCATCGGGGTCGAGCGTGCCAGCATGACCAATTCGTCGCTCACCCAAAATCTTGCGCATCTGATTGACCACGTCGTGACTTGTCACTCCTGCTGGCTTGTCAATGATTGCCAAACCATGCACAGTTGGCGGGCGGCGGCGTGCCACGACTACTCGCTGTCAAGATTGCGAGTGCGCATTGGGTCATTGCGCAATACTTCATCAATGCGTGCCGCAGCACGAATACCGTCATCTGGTCGAAACTCAAGAATTGGCGTGCGTCGTGCATGGATCTGAGTTGCGATTGCTGATTGCAGTCGCTTGCGATTCTCATTCAACGCTTCAAGAATCTGCTTGTCGCCCTCTTCGCCTTGCAGTGAGTCGAAATACACAATTCCGCGATTCATTTCGGAGTCGACATCGATTGAGGTCACCGTCACAAACGCGAGACGATCATCGTCAATACGCACGAGTTCTTCTGCAACGACTTCTCGCACTGTCTCACTTATGCGTGCTGCGCGCGGGTAACTGTGCTTGCGGCTATTTGCTTTACCGCCAGATTTGCCACCAGATTTGCTGCGTGATTGACCGCCAGACTTGCCGCCAGATCGACCTTCACCGCCGCCTTCGCCACGACCGCCCGAACCACGTTCTCGTCTTGTCATCGTGATCCTGCCTTTTGCCTCTCCATTGAAACCATGCTTCGCTCATCTACGATACGGAGGCGATGTCTGCAAAACCCCCAGCCCAAAACGAGCCTCAAAGCGCCAATGGCGCGATAGCGGGCAATGACCCAACCACAAAGACACCCCTATTTCGATATACCGCCACATTGGCGACCCAGGTTGAGACTAAATGGCAAGACATCTGGGAGCGCGAGGGCACTTTTGAAGCACCAAACCCAGCCGGACCCCTAGCCCAACCCGACAAGGTTGCAGGTCGCGAGAAATTGTTTGTTCTCGACATGTTTCCATACCCATCGGGCGCCGGCCTGCACGTTGGTCACCCCCTTGGCTACATCGCCACCGATGTTTTTGCGCGCTACAAACGCATGGACGGATTCAATGTCTTGCATGCGCTCGGATATGACAGTTTTGGATTGCCAGCCGAACAACACGCCATCGTTACTGGCATTCACCCACGCATCAATACCGAATCAAATATCGCAAACATGCGACGCCAATTGCGACGCCTCGGACTTGGTCATGATGCACGCCGCAGTGTGTCGACAACAGACGAGTCATTTTACAAATGGACACAGTGGATCTTTTTGCAAATATTTAATTCGTGGTACGACGAAACTCTCCATCGCGCACGACCAATTGCCGAACTTGTGGCCGAGTTTGCAACTGGCAAGCGCGCAACGGGTTCGGTTGCGTGGTCAGAGCTCAGCAAAGTTGCACAGCAAGAATTGATCAGTCAATACAGGCTCGTCTATTTGTCGGATGCGCCTGTCAACTGGTGTCCAAGGCTCGGCACGATTCTTGCAAACGAAGAAGTTACTGCAGAAGGTCGAAGCGATATTGGCAATTACCCCGTTTTTAAGCGCAACATGCGGCAGTGGACAATGCGCATCACGAAGTACGCAGATCGCTTGCTTGAAGATCTTGATCAACTTGACTGGCCAGAACCAATCAAGTTGATGCAACGCAATTGGATTGGTCGCAGTGTTGGAGCAAAGGTTCTCTTCGCCTCGACAGCCGGATTAATCGAGATCTTCACCACGCGTCCCGACACATTGTTTGGTGCAACATTCATGGTGCTGTCTCCAGAGCATCCGATGGTCGATTCGCTCACTACGCCAGATCACAACAGTTCTGTAAACGCATACCGGGCAGCCACTGCTGCAATGCAAGATGAAGACCGTCGAGACGAAACGCGTGTCAAGACTGGTGCATTCACGGGCTCTTTTGCCACCAACCCAATCAATGGCGCACAGATTCCTGTGTGGATTGCTGACTATGTATTGATGGGTTACGGAACTGGCGCAATCATGGCTGTGCCTTCTGGCGACCAACGCGACTTTGATTTTGCCCGCAAGTACGACTTACCAATCACCGCAACGCAGATGCCAGATGCTCAATGGTTCACATCCCGCGATATTGCAATTTCAGATGACTGCAGCACCTGGCCGCAGGCTTTTGTTGGCGAAGGTACATACGTCAACTCCGCAAACGATTCGTTGACCCTCAATGGCAAGCGCACGATCGAAGAAGCAACGCTGTTGGCCAACACGTGGCTTGAAGCCAATAAATGTGGAGCAAGTGCTGTCACCTACCGTCTGCGAGATTGGCTATTTTCACGCCAGCGCTATTGGGGCGAGCCGTTTCCTATTGTGTACGACGAAGATGACCAACCAATTGCAGTTCCTACACATTTGTTGCCAATCAAACTTCCAGAACTCGCCGACTTCAAACCTCAAACACTCGATCCGAACGACCAGACCTCCGATCCAATTCCACCTCTCGCACGAGTTGGCGACTGGGTCAACGTCACTCTCGACTTGGGTGACGGGCCACGCCAATACCGTCGCGAAGTAAACGTGATGCCGCAATGGGCAGGCTCGTGTTGGTACGAGTTGCGATACCTCGACCCAACCAACAACGAATCATTCATTGACAAAGACGTTGAAAAATATTGGATGGGACCAAAACATGATGGTCACACTGGTGGTGTCGACCTCTATGTAGGTGGTGTCGAGCACGCAGTGCTGCACTTGCTCTACAGCCGCTTCTGGCACAAAGTGTTGTTTGACCTTGGTCATGTTTCGAGCCTCGAGCCTTTTCATCGTTTGTTCAATCAGGGATACATTCAGGCATACGCCTACCGCGATGATCGCGGACAAACCGTGCCCGCCACCGAAGTCACCGAAGTTGCCAAAAGTGGAAGTGGTAATGGAAGTAATCAATATGAGTGGAATGGCCAAATCGTAAAGCGCGAATACGGCAAGATGGGCAAGAGCCTCAAAAATATTGTTACGCCAGACGAAATGTATGACGAGTTTGGCGCAGACACTTTCCGGCTCTACGAGATGTCAACTGGACCACTCGAAGCAAGCCGCCCTTGGAATACTCGCGATGTTGTGGGCATGCAACGCTTCTTGCAGCGCGTATGGCGCAATATGGTCGACGAAGACACCGGTGCCTTGCATGTGAGCGATGACGCGGCACCACTTGCATTGCAACGCGAGCTACACAAAGCAATACACGGTGTTGGCAATGATCTTGAGCACCTACGTTTTAATACTGCCATTTCCAAACTGATCGAGCTCAACAACGCGCTGACCATTTATGTCAACGAGGCCGGCTCTACGCCACGCGAAGTTGCAGTGCAGATGACACAAATGCTTTCGCCGCTGTGCCCTCACATGGCCGAAGAGATCTGGCAACGACTTGGCCGCACAGAGTCACTGACATACATGCCGTTTCCAAAAGCTGATCCACAGATGCTGGTGCACGACACCATTGAGATTCCCGTGCAAGTCAATGGCAAGATGCGCTCAAAGTTGGCTGTTACGGCCGATGTTTCGGATGATGAATTGCGCTCGCTTGCCATGGCCGACGAAAAAGTGGTGCAGATGCTTGCTGGTGCAACACCGAGCAAGATCATCGTGGTGCCAAAGCGCCTCGTAAACATCGTTTTATAGAGAGCGCTTTACATCTAGCGTTTTATAGCAAGACGTTTTGTGTCGGGCACACCCCGCATCAACAAAATAATTTTGTTCACACCCTCGCTTGCCAGTTCTTTACAAACAGCGGAAGTCGGATCTAATAACGCCTCGTCAAACCAGTCCCACACTGAAACGATAAAGTCCAACTTGCCAGCTGCGGTTGCGGCGTCTCGCGCGACCCTCAAAATCTCGGCGCGCTGCGGATGACTTGATCGAATATTGACACCCTCAGTCCGTATGCCCGCAACTTTTGCGAGCGCCGTACTGTTCACTCCAAGAATTCTTGGTGGCAACTTGCATGGCATCTCAAATGTTGCAAATTTTTTGTCACGAGTTGGCGACCATATTTCGTCCAGCACATCGAGCGTGTGCTCAAGCTTCGCATGACGCTCGCCCATGGTTGCTGGAAGCGCGATTCCAAGCGCCAGTTGCTCTGCAGCAAATGTGCTTGTTGGCGAGGCACCTGCACCGAGTCCAAGAATCAATCGTCCACCAGAAATGTTTTGCACAGTGGCAGCAGCACTTGCGAGCACACCTGGGTGCCTGTTGCCAACATTGGCAACAAGTGGCCCAATGTTGATCGTTGAAGTAATTGCAGCCAATGCGCCAAGCAAAGTGAAGCACTCTGGCATCGACGGGGCATTCATGACTTGACCCGACAAATGATCGGCAACCCACAATGTTTGATAATTATTTTTTTCAGCGATATGCGTAATTTCGGTTAATTGTGCCCACGAACATTGGCCTTGGTTGACCTGTAAATCGATACTTAATTCATTAATCACAGTGAGTTGAGTATTACATCACAGGAGTAGGATTGACACATGAACATTGTTCATGCCCCGATGTTGCAGGTTCTTGATACCAAGCACAATTCGCTCACCGAAATCCTTGCAGTACTCGCCCAAGACGGCGGAGTGATCGTGCACAACATGCTCTCGCCTCAGGTGGTTGCCAATTTACTCAAAGAGCTTGCCCCACAGAGCGAGACATCTCAGGTAGGCCCAAAATCAGACAACGAAAACGTCAATCATTTTTGGGGTCAACAAACCAAGCGCTTCACGCGTCTTGCCCAACGCTCACAAACATTTGCCGACGAAGTATTAGTGCACCCAACCTTGATCGGTATAGCCGATGAACTGCTCAAGCCTTATTGTGCGTCATACTGGATGAACACCGGCCAGATGATGATCGTTATGCCTGGCGGTGCTCCGCAATATATGCACCGCGACTCCGATGACTGGCCAGCAATGTGCTCACCAACCGCGCCACCCTGCCAGGTCAGCTGCATGTTTGCGTTGTCTGACTTCACAACCGAAAACGGTGCAACACGCGTAGCGCCAGGTAGTCACTTGTGGAGCGATTATTCACGTCAGGCCGCAGATGACGAAATCACTCAAGCAGTCATGCCGGCAGGCAGCGGCATGATCTATCTAGGTAAAACGCTGCACAGTGCTGGCGCAAACAAGACCGAAAACGAACCTCGGTTCGGAATGCACCTTTCATATGTGTTGGGATGGTTGACCCCAGAAGAAGCAGGCTGCCTAGGCGTCACCGAAGATCGTGCCAAAACATTTACAAAGCAACAACAGCAACTGCTTGGCTATCGCTGCTATGACGCCTCCGATCTCAATGGAGGCCGACTCTGGACTGTCGATTACGAAGACGTTCCTGTCGGTCTCAACTGGTAATTGTGCAAACCAACAAACACGAAAGCAGTATGCAATATGTCAATCAATAGTGTCAGCATTAACAACAACATTCAGGGATTGCGCCAAAGCTTTACACGCGCCGAATATGTATCACCAGCAATTTTTGCTCACGAAATGGAAGAGATATTTGCAAAGCGCTGGAACTTTGTTGGTCGTGCAGAGCAACTCGCTCACATCGGCGATCGCCTTGTCGTTGAAGTTGGCAACGAGAGCATCCTCGTTGTGCGTAATCGTGAGGGCGAACTGTGCGCGTACTACAACGTTTGTCAGCATCGCGGTTCGCAGTTGTGCGACAAAAGTGGCAGCGGTTTTGGCGCGGCCATTACCTGCCCGTATCACTCGTGGAGTTACTCGCTTGAAGGCAAACTTGTCAGTGCAATTCACCACGACAAAGAATCATTTGATCGAGACAGCATCTCGCTCACCCAAGTGCGCGTGGATGAGTGGCAGGGAAATATGTTTGTTTGCCTCAACGATGATGAGGAGTCGTTACATGATTGGCTCGAAGATTTATACAGCAAACCTTTTGACTTAGACAAGTTCGAGATGGGCAAACTTAAAGTTGCCTACACCATGGTCGACGAAGCCAAGGCTAACTGGAAAGTACTCGTTGAAAACTATTGCGAGTGTCTGCACTGCTCGGTTGTGCACCCAGAGTTTTGCGAGATTGTGCCGGCGTATGGCAAAGGTTTCAGTTTTCAAAATGACCGCTTTGACAACGGCGTGAGTCTTGCCCCCGGCATGACTGCTGTGTCTTTCAAGCAAAATGAAGGCCTTCCACTTATTGCATCTATGGAAGACCTCGACCACTACTCGGTGTTTGGTGCCTACGTCTATCCCAACATGCTGATCGACATCAACCCAACCCTTGTCGCGGTCACCTCATACATTCCGCGTTCACCTACCCACACCACCATCATCACCACTTACCTCTTCCCCGCTGAAGCAATCGATAATCCCGAGATGGACATCATGCCAGGAGTCGAGTTCAACGACCTTGTCAACCACCAAGACATCGACGTGTCAGAGCGCGTGCAGCGCGGTGTTGCTTCCAAGTCATTTAAGCGCGCTTATCACTCCGAGATGGAAAAGTATGCGCAACGTTTTGTCAAGCAGTATCGCCAGGACATAACAAACAGTTAGTTGAAACTGCCGACTTCAAACTCAGCTGATTGCTGGTCACTCATCGAAGCAACAGTTTTTCCAAGCAATGCAAGGTTCTCAAGAAACACATCGCCATGATCGCGAGTGTGGGCTACCGAAAGCGTCAGTGATTCGCTCTTGCCCCATGGCGCCAAAAATACTCCACCGTTAAATTGCATCAAGTAGTGCAGGTGCATTGCTCCAGTGCTGACTTCAAGGAAGTCGCGATAATTCTTGGCGGGTTCGTTGCTGTAGACAACCGAGACCTTGAACCCAAACTGATACCCGTGAGCCTCCTGCCCATTGTCGTGCAGTGTTGCCAGCGAATGCTCGAGTATGTAAGCACCAATATCATCGGCCTTTGCATATGCATCGTCGGTCAATACTTCGGTCAGCACAGCGCGCGCAGCAGCCATCGTTAACGGATTGCCGTTGAATGTGCCAGCTTGGATATATCGACCATCGGTAATCGCAGACATCACCTCGGTTGTTCCGCCCACTGCACCACATGGCAATCCGCCACCAAGCGCTTTGGCAAGACAAATAATGTCTGGCGTAATTCCGTACATCGCGGTTGCTCCACCGGGGTGAATGACCAAGCCTGTTTTTACTTCGTCAAACGCCAACAATGCCCCATGTCGATGCACAATCTTTTTAATTCCTTCGAGATAACCAGGCTGAGGCACGATGATGCCTGCACCCATCAAGATCGGCTCTAGGATCATTCCCGCAATTTGTCCAGGATTTTCGGTGAACACTCTCTCGAGCGCATCCAGATCATTAATTGGCACAATGCGCACGCAATCAGCAATCGCTTGCGGAATACCTGCACCTGGTGTGCGCCATGGGTTGTCTGCAGGACCAAGTTCTTTTGCCGAACGAAAAATCGAAATTGCGACAGAGTCGTGGTGACCGTTATACGAGCCTTCGACCTTAACGATCAGGTCGCGGCAGGTGACTGTACGCATGAGATGACAAGCATCCATTGTTGCTTCTGTGCCCGAGTTGCAAAAACGCCACTGCGGCAATCCAAATCTGCGCGACAACTCTTCGGCAACAACAATCGAGTCAGGAGTTGGCTGGGCAAAGTGCGTACCCTTCGTGACTCGGTCTTGCACAGCCCTCACGATGGCTGGGTTTGCATGCCCGACAATATTGGCGCCGTAGCCGGCATGAAAGTCGACATAACGGTTGCCGTCAACATCCCACACATGGGCGCCCGAACCATGACTGACCCAAATTGGGGTTGGTCGAGAACTCGCCCAACTTGAAGGCAC
>JAQCJO010000046.1 GCA_027592925.1 Actinomycetota bacterium
ATTGGGTGGCACAAACAGCAGGTCGAGTTCGGCCAGTTTGGTGCCCACATCGTCGATACTCACATCGAGCATCACAGCAATTGCCCGTGTGTCGTTGGCACGCACAGTAATCACTTTGCCATTGAAGTCTTGTCGCTGAACCTGGATCATTCGCAAAAGACGCTCAAGCATCTTGAATTGATCACCGTCACGCGCAGACAATTTGGCAACATCGATGCGCAACTTCTTTGGCGCAGCAGTGCCTGGTTGTGCAGCATCTTCACGTTGCTTATCGCGTGGCAACAACTGATCAACCGTCACACCATAAAAGCGTGCCAAGCGTTCGAGCCGCAACACACTAATTACACGCTCTCCACGCTCATATGCGCCCATTACCGACGCTTTAAATTCTTGTTGAGTAGACGTCTCCACTTCATTGAGTGACAGATTTTTTTGTTGACGAATACTGCGCAAACGCTCACCTACCAAGCGTGAGTATGACTGTTCATCAAGTGGGTCATTTGCTGGCGTATTCACATCTCACCCCTTCGACATCGAGTCATCAACGCACCTGCAACTATCGCAGCAGTTTCAGCCCTCAGCACGGATTCTCCGAGAGAAACTCGACTGACTGACCCGTCGAGTTCATCTGGAGCAAAACCGCCTTCAGGACCAACGACAATCGTGCGATGCGCAGCTTCGACTCCACCTAATTCTGCAAACGCAACTTCAGAGCGTGAGACTAAATCTGCGAGTTGAGTAACCGGATGCACTACGGGTAGCCAGACTCGACGACTTTGCATCGAAGCCTCATTCGCTACTCGCTGCAATCTGCCTGTTTGCTTTTCTGTTTTAGCCGCATCCCAACGAACAACCGACCGAGCCGTTGGTGCGAGTGGAATAATTTCGTCGATTCCAAGTTCTGTGAGTTTTTGCACAATAAGTTCTGGCTTTTCACCCTTGACTGGAGCAAACGCAACACACAATTTCCACTTTGGTGGCTCAACTACAAACAACTCACTTGTCGCAAGAACGTCACCGTCTTTGTTGATTGTTGCCGTTATCCATTTGCCGACACCATCGCTAACAGTAATCTGATCAGTCGACTTGACTCGCAAAACCTTGAGCAGATGATGCTGATCGTCGTCACTCAACGACGGTACATCTAAAGACTGCACAAATACATGAGCAGTACTTCGACGTAGTGTTTCGATCACAAAAATGCTGACTTGATTTTGGACTTCAACTTAGATTCCGTTTGCGCAACATGTTCGCCACGAGCCTCGGCAAACCGAGTGAGGAGATCGCGCTCTGCATCACTAAGTTTGGTCGGCACTGCAATCACAATTTGTGCACGCAGGTTTCCTCGACCCTTGTTACGACCACCCTGATTGAGATGTGGCACTCCGCGGCCCTTCAACAGAAACTCTCGACCTTGCTGAACGCCAGGTGGAATTATCAGATCTTCATCGCCATCAAGGGTGCTCAACACCAAGTGGGTCCCAAGTGCAGCCTGAGCAATCGAGATCACAACATCAGTCACGAGATCGTCATCTTCACGGCGATACGAGTCGTGTTCGGCAACGCGCATGTGTACATATAAATCACCAGCACCACCACCGCGTATGCCCACAGCACCACGCCCGCTAACGCGCAATGTTTGGCCAGTGTTGATACCTGCAGGCACTTCAACTGTGTGTTCAACATCTTTGATAATGCGACCATCTCCCCTGCATGGCGCACAAGGTGAATCAATTACTTGGCCCATTCCGCTGCATCGACCGCACGGTGCAGCAGTCACCATTTGGCCAAGCATGCTTTGACGCACTCGACGTACTTGCCCAGCGCCACCGCACTCCGCGCAAGTCTTTGCCGATGTTCCTTTTTTGGCTCCGCTTCCGGCACATTCGTCACAGCGAATTGCGGAGCGCATCTTTACTTCTGTGCTGCAACCAAATACAGATTCCTCAAACGAAACATCTGCGACAACTTCTACATCTTGACCACGAGGTGGACCCGATTGTTGCCGTTGCCCACCACCACCACCGAATGGTGAACCGCCACCAAAGAATGCTTCAAAGATGTCACCAAAACCTCCAGCGCTTCCGCCACCAAATGGATCACCGGCATTACCGCGACCACCAACACCAGCCTCGCCAAACTGGTCGTACCGTGCGCGCTTGTCTGAGTCTGACAACACTTCATATGCATGCGACACTTCTTTAAATTTTGATTCTGCTTCTGCATTGCCGGGGTTGGCATCTGGGTGCAATTCGCGTGCGCGTTTGCGATAGGCGCGCTTTATTTCGTCGGCATCAGCGCCACGAGAAACACCAAGCAGTTCATAAAAATCGGTAGCCATAGAACGGTCAGCCTTCAGTGAGCCTGCGGCCAAGTCGCTCGCCAACAATTTCGACCGTGGCAAGCGCCTGCGGATAATTCATGCGAGTTGGCCCAAGTACACCAACCGTGCCAAGCGTGGCGCCATCTACTATCACGGGTGAAAGCACCAATGAACATGTAGCAAGGGGTTCGACACCGTGTTCGGTGCCGATTGCAACCGACAAACCGCGGTTGAGCATGTCGCGTACAAGCGACACAACGACATATTGCTGTTCAAGTGTGTGCAGCACAGAGCGCACGATCTCAACAGCATCAAAAGCTTGCGCCATTGCCGATGCCCCGCCGACAAACACTGACTCATCAACCCGTCGACCGTTCATTGCACGCACAACTTGTGCCGCAAGTGCATCCACAATCACATCGCCCGATGTCATGAGCGGAAGAGATGCACCGAGTGCTTTACCAATCATGATTCGGCTCAACGCATGCGTTGCAGCCGATGTTTGATCGTCGGTGATAGATGCACTGAGTTCGATCGGTTCGCTTTCAACAACTCCATTTGATAGCACAACAACGACCATTGCCATATGTGCACTTAATCCAACGAGTTGCACCGAACGAACCACAGCGACCTCGGCCTTTGGACCCATCACCACTGCTGCATAGTTGGTCATTTCGGCAAGCAACGTGCTTGTGCGTTGCAACGTTTCTTCCAAACGTCCGTGCGCAGTATCAAAGAATTGACCGATGCGATCTTGTGCTGCGAGCTCAAGCGTGCCCGAAGGTGTGAGGTGATCAACAAAAAATCGATAGCCCTTGTCGGTAGGAATACGCCCAGCCGATGTATGGGGTTGAGCCAGATATCCCTCCTGCTCAAGGAAGCTCATGTCGTTGCGCACTGTGGCAGACGAAACGTACACGCCAGCACTATTCGCGATATGCGAAGACCCAACCGGCTGAGCCGTGGAGACGTACTCCTCCACTACAGCGCGGAGAATGGCTGTTTTGCGGTCATCAAGCATTGCCATAAGGCTACCGAGACACGCAGCGCCTAGTGATGCGCCTAGTGATGCGCCTGTTCACTTGCCCGACACCGCCTTGTAGCGGTCGAGAGAAATTTGGCGCTCAACTGCGTGGTCCACAATCGGCTCAATGTACGGGTTGAGCATGCCTTGAGTCCACGGCGCATGGACGGCATCATTGCCAAGTTCGCGCAACTCGGGAATCCACTGACGCACGTAAGAACCTTGCGGATCAAAACGTTCTCCCTGAGAAATCGGATTGAAAATCCGAAAGTAGGGAGATGCGTCGGTGCCAGTACCAGCAGTCCACTGCCAGCCGTGATTGTTGGATGCAATGTCACCGTCAACAAGATGACGCATAAAAAACTTGGCGCCCCATTGCCATGGAAGATGCAAATCTTTCACTAAGAAACTTGCAACGATCATTCGCACACGGTTGTGCATCCACCCCGTTGCAAGCATCTGTCGCATACCTGCGTCCACAATTGGAAAACCGGTTTCACCTTTGCACCATGCCTCAAATCGAGTCACTGCATCGGCACCAGTGTCGTGCGTCATTTTGTTCATTTTCAATTGCAAGTTTTCCCACACCGTGCGCGGTTGATGAAAAAGTACATCGGCATAAAATTCGCGCCAGCACAACTCGCTGCGAAAAACTGAATGAGATTTTGAGTCGCCAAGTTCGGCCAACAACGATCGCGGATGCACGATGCCAAATCGTAAGTACGGCGACAACTGACTCGTGCCATTGATGTCTGGATTGTTGCGCGTCTCGGCATAACCATTCAGTGCCGAATCACGAAATGTTTCCCAGACTTGCCAAGCAGCATCTTCTCCTGCTCGTGGCAGTTGTGCATTGCATTCTGGTTCTACAGGTAAATCTTCGGATGCCACAGTTGGTGCGCCATGCCACGCCACTTTGGGCTGTGGCAACGGAGCCGACCAGCCTTGTGAGAGCCAAATCTTGGAGAACGGTGTGAACACCGCATACGGAGTGCTGTCTGCCTTGCGCACAACGCCAGGATTTACCGCATACACAGAGCCAACGCTGCACAACTCTGCCCCAACTGTGCGTAATACTGCGTCAACCTGCGCATCTCGAGACTGACCGTACGGAGCGAAATCTTTTGCAGCAAATACTTGGGTCGCACCCACTTCGCGTGCAACTGTTGCAACGACATCAACCGGGTTGCCTGTGCGCACTATCAATGCCCCGCCCATTGATTTGTCTAATTCATGCAGGCTGCGCAATAAAAACGCCAAACGGGGTGCACCTGAGCGCTCAAAAAACATTGGGTCGATGACAAACAGAGGTGTCACACTCCCCGCGCGCGCTGCAGCGACCAACGCCTCATTGTCGGCTAGACGCAAATCACGCCTGAACCACATCACCGAATTAGTTACGATCGACACCACTCCTCCAAATCCACACACTCATAAACACACCTGCGAACACGCCAATAATTCCACCATACCCAAGCGACCACTGCACACTCACCGCATCGGCCACCCAACCAGTAATTGGTCCACCAATCGGTGTTGAACCCAAAAATGCAACTGCACTGAGTGCGAGCATTCGCCCCCGCATGTCAGGTGGCGATTCATATTGAATGATCGAGTTCGCGGCCGAAATCATTGCGGCACCACCGCAACCAAGTGGAATTGCCCACACAAAAGCGACCCAAACATTTGGCGACCACGCCATGCCAATGTTTGCGATAGCTAACAACAACACATTTATTGCCATCCATCGGTATGTTGCGCGATGCAACCGCGCTGTCAGCAATGCGCCAATCAAACTTCCAATGCTGGTAACCGCCAAAACCCAGCCAAAGTATTTTGGATCGCCCCACTCGGTGTCGGCAAGCTTTGGCATTGAGACGCCGTAGTTAAATGCAAATGTGCTGACCACCATAAATACGCTGAACAAGACGAGCAGTCGCTCGTTGTGTCGCACGAAACGCAAACCGTCCCGCACCGGCGTGCCACCCGCTGGTCGTAGTGGTGGCGAAAACATCTCCGACTTGCGCAATCCTGCAACCCCATAAATCATCGCGGCGTACGACACGCCGTTAATAACAAACAACCATCCTGTGCCCAATGGGCCAACCAGGGCTGCCGCAAGGGCCGGACCAAAAATGCGCGAGCCCGTCATCACAGCAGTGTTCAGACTGATCGCATTGGACATGTCGTGTTCTGGTACGAGTTCGGTCACGAGTCCGCGCCGTGCAGGGTTGTCAATCGCGCCGACTATTCCAAGAAATCCTGTGAGCACAAACACGATTGGCATGTTGATAATGCCGGTGAGGTCACAAATACCAAGCACAATGGCGTGCGATGCAAGCAAGGTTTGAGTGATAATCGTGGTGCGTTGGCGGTTGTAGCGATCGGACAACGCTCCAGCCCAAGCCCCAAACAACAGCATCGGCAAAAACTGCAATGCCGCATTGATTCCGAGTGCAACAGCGCTACCAGTCAATCGATAGAGCAAAAACGAAGTGGCCGTAAGTTGCAGCCACGAACCGATATTGGAGAGCAGCAGTCCAGCAAAAAATAAACGTGCGTTGAAACTCTTCAACGAACGAAACATTGCACCGTTTTTGGCGACCTGCTCAGTCATCGAGTTTGAGCGCCGAGATAAACACGTCGCCGGGCACTTCCACGCGGCCGATCGATTTCATCTTCTTCTTTCCTTCTTTTTGTTTCTCTAACAGTTTGCGTTTACGTGAAATATCTCCGCCGTAACATTTTGCCAACACGTCTTTGCGCTTGGCCTTGACCGTTTCGCGCGCAATGATGCGTCCGCCGATCGCAGCCTGAATCGGCACGTCAAACATTTGTCGCGGAATAAGCTCGCGCAACTTTGCACACATGCGATTGCCATAGTCGTATGCCTTGTCGCGGTGCACGATGGTGGAAAATGCGTCGGCAGGTAGCGCATTCAACAAAATATCTACACGCACCAAATCTGATGCTCGGTATCCAGCGAGTTCGTAGTCTAAACTTGCATAACCTTGCGAGCGGCTCTTGAGCTGGTCAAAGAAATCGACAACTACTTCTGCAAGCGGCATCGTGTACTGCATGTCAACGCGCTCGGGCGACAGATACTCAAGTTTGATTAATTCGCCGCGACGCTCCTGGCAGAGTTCCATCAGCGAACCCGTGTAATCCTTTGGCGTAATAATGCTGACACGGAAAAACGGTTCTTCGATTGAACCTATATATACAGTCGCCGGCAAGTCTGCAGGGTTGTCAACTTTTACTTTCTCGCCATTTGTTTTAATGACCATGTACTCCACCGATGGCGCCGTGGCAATAAGCGCGAGATTGAATTCGCGCTCCAAGCGCTCTTTCACAATTTCCATGTGCAACAGACCGAGGAATCCGCATCGAAAACCAAACCCAAGCGCACCCGATGACTCTGGTTCGTACGCAATTGATGCGTCATTGAGTTTGAGTCGTTGCAAGCTTTCACGTAGGTTTTCAAAGTCGTCGCCATCAATTGGAAAAAGTCCGCAAAACACCATTGGCTTCGGATCGTGATATCCGTCGAGAGCCTCGGTCGCCGAATTAATCGCTGTCGTTACCGTTTCACCACTGCGCGCCTCGCCAACGTCTTTTATACCAGCAATGAGATAGCCCACCTCACCTGGTCCAAGTTCGGCAACCGGCGTCGACACTGGCATTCGCGCACCAATTTCGATCACCTCGTGCGTGGCTTTGGTCTGCATAAACAACAACTTGCTGCCACTGTTCATTCGTCCATTCATCACTCGAATACTCGAGACCACGCCGCGATACGTGTCGTACTGCGAATCAAAGATCAATGCTTGCAGCGGCGCATCGACATCACCCTTTGGTGGTGGAATGCGAACAATGATTTCGTCCAGCAATTCGGGCACACCAACACCAGTCTTTGCCGAGATTCGCAAGATGTCTTCGGCAGGAATACCTAAAACCTTCTCGATCTCCATCGCGTATCGATCTGGGTCTGCAGCCGGCAAGTCGATCTTGTTGAGCACTGCAACAATTTCGAGATTACTTTCTAGCGCTAGGTAGCAATTGGCAAGAGTTTGTGCCTCGATCCCCTGTGCGGCATCAACGACGAGCACCACACCTTCACATGCGGCAAGCGAACGACTTACTTCATAGCCAAAGTCGACGTGACCAGGTGTATCGATGAGATGAAACGTGTGGCCCTTCCAAGGCACGCGCACATTTTGTGCCTTGATCGTGATGCCTCGTTCGCGCTCGAGATCCATCGAGTCCAGATATTGGGCGCGCATGTCGCGTGATTGCACAGCACCAGTCATCTCCAAAATTCGGTCGGAAAGGGTCGACTTGCCGTGATCGATGTGGGCAATGATCGAAAAATTTCGGATTGTTGCGAGGTCCATTGAGGCGATTCAGTTCTGCTGGGCCAGGCTTTGTTGGTGACGATGGCGCTACAGCCCTCAAATTCTACAGTTGGGGCTACGCCCTAGTCGCTGTTAGCCTGAACAGTCCTGAAATGTTCAGGGCATCAAACGAAAGAATGGGTAGTCGAAGTGGCAAATATCAAGAGCCAAAAGAAGCGAATCCTCACCAACGCCAAGGCCACCTCGCGCAACCGCGCGACGAAGAGCGAAGTGCGTACACGCTTGAAGAATGCCACCGAGACAATCGGCACTCCTGAAAACCCAGAGGCATTGCGCCTCGCCGTCAAGCGCCTCGATATGGCCGCTTCAAAGCGTGTCATTCACCCTCGTCAAGCTGCTCGCAAAAAGAGCCGCCTGATGAAAAAAATCAACGCCGCGAAGTAAACCTTCTGCCCTTTTTTGCATGTTGCGGTGCGCCGCCCATGCGACTGAGTCTTGCCACCAAGATTTCCATAATCAATTCTTCTTCCAAATCCTTGCCTCCGCGCAGATCAATGTCGGCTCTAGCAAGCAGTTGTAGCGCTGCAGAAATATTGGCCGCACCCAATCTCCTGTACGTCTCCAAATACTTCTTTCCTTGAAATTCGCTTTTTGCCCCAATGATTGTCATCGCTTCGCTCGCAGTGCGTACTTCTGGCCCATCAAGTTTGAGAAGTTTTACATAATGATTATGCAACAGAGCCATAAGTTGCATTGGGTGTGATTCACCGCTTCGAATCATGCGACGCAACATTGCGATTGCCTTTGGCGAATTTGAGAGATCAATCGCATCGGTCAAATCCCAAGGCATGACACTGCCCTCTTGGCCAAGGAATGGTTCAATCTCATCTACGGTGAGTTTCTTGTTGGTGCCGTATGTTGAAACCAACACCTCGATAATTGAAGGAAGCCTGGCCTGATCTTGACCTAGCCACTCGATCAACATCTTGAGTGCGCCAGAATCAACTTTGAGCCCTGCTTCGGTGAGTTGTTCTTGAAACCACATCGAAAGTTCGTTAAATCGACTTGGTGGAGACGTATTGATAGTTGTCGCCCCCGCTTGCTTGAGCGCATCAGTGATCGATTTTGCGAGCTTGCCCGATCCCGTGAGCACAAGTTGAGTGTCTTCGAGCGGCTGTGCAAGATATGCGATTAGCGGTTTAAGTTGATCGACAGTTGCTTCACCAATGCCCCGCAGCACTACCACTCGCTCGCCGCCAAAGAGCGAACCAGTTTGTGCTCCGATCATGGCATTAGCAATTTCTTGGTCTCGGTCGTCAGCGCCAAGCGTTTCCAGGTCATGACTGAGCAGCATGGTGTTGCGATCGCCATCACCAATCAATTGCGAAGTGAGGTCGGTGAGTTTGACAGAAACCAACCTGGCATCACTGCCCGTAATTAAATAGATCGCCACGCCGATATTCTCGCAGAAATAACCAACAAAGCCACGATGCCCCAACCCAAGGCATTAACACTGCCTTGCAACGACATGCGCTCGCCAAGCGCTGCCACCCACCAAACCCACCGCACCGCAACCTCAACCGGCCACATCAGAGCCGTCACGCAACCAGTCATCACTGTGCCGCTCGAAACTTGACTCAAAATTCCTGCCAACATTCCCAGCGGAATTCCTACCAACATCACCAAGCCTGCGATGGGTACCGCCAACAAGTTGGTAACAAGCGCAATTACTGGTGCACTGCGAAAAATAATTGCCGTGATCGGCATCACCCCCAACTGTGCGCCCATAGTTGTGGACAAGGCTGCAGAAAACCACGTAGGTCCGGGGATGATCTTTGCAAGTTGTGGGGTGATTACCAATAAACCAAGCGTTGCCGAACTCGACATCCAGAACCCGACCGACCATGCAAGCAGTGGGTCGCACACGATGAGCACAATGATTGCCAGACCGAGCATGCGACGAGCCGGCGTGTCGCGCCCGCGCGCTGAGCCCAGCGCAACAAACCCAGCCATCATCGCGGCTCGCAACACGGAAGGCTCGCCTCGTGTCACGACGGTAAACCACAACAACACAAACAACGTCAACCCAAGCCGCCACGACGAACGAGCACGCATCAACAACGGGCCCATCACTGTCAAAAGAAATGCAACATTTTGCCCCGACACTGCAGTGAGGTGCGACAAGCCGCTGTTTCGAAACGCCGTAATCATTGTGGCTGGTTGCTGTCGATCATCACCGATAATCAGGCCCATAAAAAGCGCACCTTCATCGCGAGGCATCACTGCAGCAGATCGCTTTAACGCTGTGCGAATATTGTTTGCGCTCAAATACAGCACCGCACCATTGCCAAAACTTTCGCTCACATCGCGCACGGCAAAGGTTCCCACAATGTGTCGATACGACAATCTGTTTTGTTTGCTTGCTTCAAGACGCAAACGATCCCCCGAAACCCACAACACCTCACCAGCCTGGCGATTGCTCAATCTTCTTCCGGGCAGACCATAGGCATAGACAATGAACCGCTCGCCATCGAGTTGCAATACGGTCTGCACTCCTCCGTTACGCCACTGCGGGTCTTCTATCACCTTTGCAGTGCCCTCAAACGAACCCAATTGCGGTTGTCGAAGTTGGCTCCACGAATGATCACCCAAACCCGCACCCAACGATGCGGCGCACATCACCAACAAGCAAAAAACGGAATACTTCATCTGACTACCGCGGGGACTTGTGCTCAATACGAAGACAAACACAAGAACTATGAGTGCTACGCACGCACCAAGCACAACATGATTTGTGATGCTGGCCGACATTCGCGTGCACACCAACAACACGATTGCTAACGCCAACACGCTGTTGTCGCCAAATTGCAACAGATGCCCACTTGAACCATGTTGCGTCTCGTAGAATTGAGGTATGTCAGATGTAGAAACGTCGCAACCGCGCGCGCGTTCTCCGCGCATCGTTGTAGACGGCATCATTGCCAACCGCAATGTGGTGCGCAAGCGTGGAGGCGTCGTCGCCGTTGCCATGAGCGCTTCACTCGCCCTTGTTGGCTTAATTTTGGTGGCACTTCCTGGTTCACTGCTCAGCATGCTTGGCTATCTGATCTTGGTGATTGCACTGCCCGTGTTGTCCATCGCAGGTGTTCCTGCTGTTTCTACATTTGCGAGTTACACACTTGCCACATTGGCAAGTGCAGCCATCTGGTTTGCTTTTGGTCACGTGTCGGCCATTCGGGCGACTCGTCGCGCAGTTGTTGGCTGGCCCGAATGGGCACGAGAATTTCGACCACTTGCCATTGGCGTTGCAATTGGTGCAGTGCTGGCATTGGCGCTGAGTGCCATCGTGCTTGGCGCGCTGTAACACGCCCAATTACACACGCACTCGTGCGCGCATCGCCGCAAGTTTTGATGGCCCGATACCGCGCACATTGAGCAAGTCATCAACAGATGCATATGGTCCGTTTGTAATGCGGTAGTCAATGATGGCCTGAGCGGTTGATGGCCCAACACCTGGCAGTGCATCTAGATCAAGCAATGTTGCGCTATTGATATCGACAATGCCAGCAGCAGATGTTGCGCCACCACCAGCAGCACCACCACTACCGCCAGCAATCGGCAAGTTGACTCCAGCGTGTGGTCGGGGCAATGTCACTCGAGGTGTTGAGCCGATTCGCGGAAAAAAAACCTGTGCAGCATCCACAAGCGGTGCAGCAAGATTGACCACGACCAAATCGGCAGTGGCTGTAGCACCACCTGCTGCTTGCAGCGCATCAATCACTCGCGCTGTTGCCAACAACACATACACACCTGGTTTGACCACCTCACCCGACACATGCACGGTGATATTCGCCGAAGATGAAATTGCCGACGACGCATCCGTATTTGATGCAATCAGGTTTGATGCGACAGACGTCGTAGCGAACGGAATACTTGACTCGGGTGGCGGAGGCGGTACTCGCACCACCCACCAAACACCCACGACCATGACAACGACACCGAATGCCGATGCCAAGATGCGGCTAAATCCAATCCAATGAATAAAGTCAATGAGTGGTCTAGGCACGACCCAATGTGTGCCGCGACTAGAAGAGTTGTGCGGTCAATCTTTTTCGGTGACCAGCGCTGCGAGGGTCGAGTGGCCCCATCGCTTCCATGATGTCTAGATACTTTTTGCGCGCGTCCTCATCGGCTTTCACTTGAGGCAGTAGTGCTGTCAGTTGCGCGTCATAATCATCGGTCGGCGCAAAGGCGGCGCGA
>JAQCJO010000047.1 GCA_027592925.1 Actinomycetota bacterium
TACATAAAGCGAACCTTCTGCAGAGTTGTACTTCGTTACGCTGTTGTGATGCCTAATGAGCAACCAAATGTGCAACCGGAGACAACGGCGATTACGTCGGGTCGTGATTCTTCTGGTTCGCTTGCGCCAACACTTTGGCCATCAACTACGTGGCAATCGGCAGGGCTCGACGACAGCACCAAGCACGCGCTCTCCACACACAAGAGTGGCAATTACGCCCGTTACTCAAACCCAACAGTTCGTTCTTTTGAAGAAGCTGTGGCAGAACTTGAAGGCGCAGAAGATGCACTCGCATTTGCTTCAGGAATGGGCGCAGTGAGCAGCGTAATTTTGGCGCTGTGTTCAAGCGGCGACCACATTGTTGCGCATAATCAGTTGTATGGCGGCACAATCTCTTTTCTTAATGGGCCATGCGCGCGACTCGGCATAGACGTGACATATGTAGATGGCTCAAAGCCAGGTGCTCTTGTAGCAGCCGTGCGACCAGGCAAGACCATGTTGGTAATTGCAGAGTCTCCATCCAACCCGCAGATGGGCCTCGTCGACTTGGCCGAACTTGGTGCAATCAAAGGTCCATTTACGCTCGTTGACTCAACGCTTGCAACACCACTTGGCCAACAACCGCTTTCTTTTGGTGTGTCGCTTGTATTGCACTCTGCGACCAAAGGCATTGCCGGTCATAACGACGCAATGCTGGGGGTTGTTGCAGGTGAAAAAGATTTGATCGATTCAATTTGGGGCTACTCAGTGATGCACGGCGCAACGGCTTCGCCACATGATGCGCTCAATGGCTTGCGTGGTATTCGCACACTCGGCATACGAATTGCGCACCAGTGTGAAAGCGCGCTCGCTATTGCAACATGGCTGACATCGCACAAGCAAGTCACCGCAGTTCACTACCCAGGCTTGCCGACGCACCCGCAACACGCGCTCGCTGCCAAGCAGACGCGCAAGTTTGGTTCGGTGCTTTCATTTGAGATTGCTGGTGGCAGAGATGCTGCGCGCAAAGTGCTTGATGCGTTACGGATCGTGCGACCAGCAGTTTCGTTTGGTGGTCCAGAGACTTTGATTTGTCACCCAGCATCGAGCACACACATTGGTGTAGACACAGATGCGCAGAGAGCGAGTGGAATCACCGATTCGATGTTGCGATTGTCGATCGGGCTTGAAGCAACCAGCGACATCATCGCAGATTTGCAAAACGCACTTAAATAAACATGACGCGCCGTGGCGCGTGGGATTTAACGCTCTTCTTTGAAGATGACGTGCTTGCGTACGACTGGGTCGTACTTCTTGAGCTCGAGACGCTCGCGTGAGTTGACCTTGTTCTTACGGGTCACGTACACGTAGCCAGTGTCGGCTGTTGAACGAAGCTTGATGATTGGACGCTTGTCCTTAGATTTTGCAGCCATGATTTAGATGCTCAGACTTTCTGACCGGTTGCGCGGATGTCGGCGACGATGCGCTCGATACCCAACTTGTCGATTGTGCGAAGACCCTTGGAGCTCACGTTGAGTGTGATCCAGCGCTTTTCGGATGGAAGCCAGAAACGCTTCTTGTGGGCGTTGACCTTCCACCAGCGATTGGTCTTGATATTTGAGTGGGAGACGGTATGGCCCGTACCCGGACGCTTTCCGAGGACATCACAGCGATTTGGCATTGGACAAGTATAGACGGGGAATATGCCCCGCTACACTGTGAGCCTTATGAAAAAAGAAACACATCCCGAGTACCGCTTTGTTGTCTTTGAAGATGCCTCGGCAGAGTATCGATTTTTAACCCGCACAACCATGAATCCAGATCCTTCCAAGACCACGGTCTGGGAAGACGGTCAGACGTATCCACGCGTGCAGTTGGACATTTCAAACGCCAGCCACCCATTCTTTACCGGTCAGATGAAGATCATCGACTCCGCTGGTCGCGTTGAGCGCTTCAACAAGCGTTACGGCACCCGCAAAAAGACTGTTGTCAAGAAAGAACCAGTACAAAAATAGGTTCTACTGGCGCACGCGCTTCACAACGCCGTCAGACATATGAGTGATTGAAGTTTCTCCGATTAATGCCATCGTCCTTGTCACGCCCTGCGTGATGTGATCAAGCGCCCACTTCACACCAGGCTCACCTGCTGCACCAAGGCCATACAAATATGGCCGACCAAACATCACGCCACGTGCGCCAAGCGCACAAGCCTTCACAACATCACTTCCCCGTCGAACCCCACCGTCAACCAATACTTCAATGCGGTTTCCAACTGTCTGCATTACTTCTGGCAACAAAGCAATTGGCGCAGGGGCGCCATCAAATTGGCGACCGCCGTGGTTAGAGAGAGCAATCGCATCTACGCCCATATCGGCAGCGACTAACGCATCATTGACGCATTGAATGCCTTTCAACATGATGGGCAAACCAGATTCTTCGCGAATCCAAGCGAGGTCTTTCCACGACAATGTTGGGTCAAACTGTGAATTTACATAGTCGGCAAGTGTGATTGCTCGTGAACCATCGACATCTGAGCGCCCCGCTACTGCCGAAAATGTGATCGGTTCGTTGCGCACGAAATCCCACGTCCACTTCGGATGCAAAATACCATCGATAAAAGTCTCAAGACCGATCTTTGGTGGCAATGTAAAACCACGGCGCACGTCACGCTCGCGCCTACCAAAAACTGGTGTGTCAACCGTGAGCATGATGCTCTTGTATCCCGCAGCCTTGGCACGTTGCACGAGTTCGCGTGACAAGCCGCGATCTTTCCAAACATAGAGCTGATACCAGAGCGGTCCAGTTGCAACAGCAGCAACCTCTTCAATACTTCGCGTACCAAGTGTCGAGAGTGTGAATGGCAGACCCATCGCTCCTGCAACTCTCGCCACGGCCAACTCACCTTGTGGATGAGCAATGCGCGTGAAACCCGTAGGAGAAAGTGCAATAGGAAATGGAACCGGTTGCCCCATGATCGTTGTTGATGTGACAATCTTTGAAACGTCTTTCAGAATACGGGGTCGCAACTCAACGTTGGCAAAGGCTGTCGAGTTTTCAGCCTTGGTAACTTCATCCTCGGCCGCCCCATCGAAATAGTCGAAGACACCACCCGGGAGGCGCTTTTTAGCGATTGCTCGCAAGTCGTCCAAATCACCACACGCGTTTAAACGGCGTGTTGTTTTTGAAAACTCAAACTTGCGCAGTTGTACAACCGATCGAACCGACTTCAACATGATGCCCCCTTACCGCAATGAAGAAATAACTGAAGCTAAGCCTGCCACTGTTGTGCGTGGGTTGACAATGCACATGCGCAAGACGGTTTCGCCATCCCATGTGCTGGGTACCACGAAAGCAAGGCCTTCACCCAAAATTCGGTCGCTCCACATCTGATATTGCTCAGGCGTCCAACCAATTCGTCGAAACACAATGACCGACAACTCGGGCTCAAGCACTAACTCCACATGCTTCGCATCGCGCACCAACTGGGCGCCTTGGCGAGTAACTTCAAGCGTTACTTCCATCGCTTCGGTATAGGCCTCGGTGCCATGCATTGCGAGGCTGAACCAAAATGGCAAGCCGCGTGCTCGGCGAGACAAATGATAAGCAAGATCGGCTGGGTTCCAGGCCTCGTCGCGTACCTCACCGTCTTGCTGCAACACGTCCAAATATTCGGCGTGTTGTGTGTGAGCATGACGAGCCTCAGCAGGGTTGCGATAAATCAGTGCGCATGAGTCGTATGGGCCAAACAGCCATTTGTGCGGATCAACAATCATGCTGTCGGCGTGTTCGATGCCGTTAAACAAATGCCTCACGCTTGGAGCACATAACGCGGCAGCACCATATGCACCGTCGATGTGCAACCACGTGCCAATTGCGCGTGCGACTTTGGCAATGCCCTCAAGGTCGTCAACAACACCCACATTGGTAGTGCCAGCGGTGGCGACAATGGCACAGATTCGCTGCGATTCGGATTCATTGAGCGACGACAAAAACCTTTGCATTGCTACCCCGTCGGTGCGACCCCGCTGATCGGCGGGAACCTTCAGAACATCTGCATCCATCACTTTTGCTGCCTGCTCGACAGACGAATGCGAACCACCAGAAGCAATGATCAATGGACGAGTGCGATCAAGCGCACCACCTGCACGATGACGCCAACGCCAACGAGCAGCAATAAGTGCCGACAAGTTGCCAGCAGTGCCCCCGGCAACAAACACACCACCCGACTCTTCAGGCATGCCCGCCATGTCTGACACCCACTTGATTGCCTGGTTTTCGGCATACACAGCACCAGCACCCTCGAGCCATGAGCCTGCATAAATATTGGATGAGGCAACAACCAAGTCGAACAACACCGAACTCTCGGTGGGGGCACCGGGCACAAAAGACAAAAAGAGTGGATGATCGACGCTGATACACGACGGAGCAAGTTCGTCGACAAACTCACGCAACACATCTAGACCATTACGCCCCTCAGGTTTAATAGTCTGCCCAACAATTTGTTGCAACTCACTGAGCGTGTAGGGCTTGTCAAGCGGAGGTGGATCCATCTTGACGCGCTCCATTGCATACTTGACAATCGCGATCGCCAGCTCGGCACTTTCTACATCATAAAAGTGCATTAACTGTGGCTTGAAAATATCGCTCATTATTTGTTAATCGCACTGCGTACAGAAAATTGAGTAGGCAATGATGGCACAGCGCCACGAACCGTTGTTGCCAAGGCGCCGGCAACTGCACCGACTGCAGCGGCATCGCTGATCGTTGCTCCACGCGCTAGTTCAGCACTCAATGCACCAATAAATGCGTCCCCAGCGCCAACTGTGTCGACAGCCGACACCTGGTGTGGTGCAATGCTCGTAGCCGATGTATGAGTGTTAATAACTACTCCTCGTTCTCCGAGTGTTGTGAGCACCGTCTTCACTCCAGCGTCGAGCAACGCCTGTGTGCCACCACAAGCGGCCGACTCAGTTTCGTTCGGCACAATTACATCTACAAGCGATAGCACTCCTGCATCAAGGGCCTTGAAAGGCGCAGGGTTGAGCACGGTGAGAGCACCGTTGCGTCGCGCAAGCTGCAATGCGTTGCGCACCGTGGTGAGCGGAATTTCGAGTTGCATCAAAACCACCCGAGCCATGGGCAAAACAAGTGCGTCGTGAGCGATGCCCACCTGGGTGTTGGCACCCGAAATGACAACGATCTCGTTTTCACCACGACTGTCAACATTGATAAACGCACGACCGGTCGGCATGTCAACAACGCGCAACATCGTCGTGTCGATCCCTTCGTTTTCGAGCACGCCGCGCAAAAACACCCCTGCATCGTCGTTGCCCACACAACCAACAAACGCCGTGCGTGCGCCCATGCGAGCACAAGCAACGGCCTGGTTGACACCTTTGCCACCTGCATGCTCGGCATAACCGAGCGCGACGATGGTCTCGCCTGGTTTTGGCAAATGATCGAGTGTTGCAACCAAGTCGAGATTGGCGCTGCCTACAACCACGACGTCGAATGCGAATTCTTTGGGGGTCGTACTCACCTCCCTACTGTGGCACATCACTGAGCCCAAACAGAAGAACGCGAGCAAACAACTAGGGTCTTTCGAATGACATCTTCCAATAGTCCAATTTCAATGATTATTGACTGCGACCCTGGTCACGATGATGCGATGGCGCTTGTAGTGGCTGCTCGGCATGCCAATGTGCTCGGAGTAACAACGGTTGCCGGCAACGCACCAATTAGTGCGACCACCCGCAACGCGCGCATTGTGCTCGACATGATCGGGTCAACCGCACCATTGCACCAGGGCGCTCATCGACCGCTGGTTGCACCACCCCGAGATGCTTCTTATGTGCACGGCAAAAGTGGATTGGACGGCGCCGACTTGCCTAAGCCATCACGTCCAGCAGATTCCGAGGATGCCGTTGGCTTCATTATTGATACCTGTCGCGCAATCGAAGGTGTGTGGCTGGTGCCCACAGGACCATTGACCAATATTGCTCTTGCACTGCGTAGCGCACCAGACATTGCACGCCGCATTGCTGGCATCTCGCTCATGGGCGGTGGCTCGTTCGGCAATCGCAGTGCTGCAGCAGAGTTCAATGTTTGGGCAGATCCAGAAGCAGCAGCAATGGTATTTGAGTACGGCGGCAAGTTGATCATGAGCGGCCTCGATGTAACACACAAGCTGCAGGCAACTCCACAACGCATCGCCAAGGTGCGAGCATTACCAGGGCAACTTGCTTCGGTGCTTGCCGACCTCTTTGTCTTTTTCTCCGATGTCTACGTAAGCCGTCACGACAACATGCAAGGAGGTGCGGTGCACGATCCGTGTGCAGTGCTCGCGCTCACGCATCCACAACTTTTCACCACCAAGCCTCAACACGTAGTGATCGAACTAAACGGCGAACATACTCGTGGTATGACGATGATCGATCAGCGTGGACTCATTGAACGCCTCAACCCAAACTGTGAAGTGGTGTGGGATGTGCAGGCCGAAGAGGCCTTTGACGTAATCGTTCAAGCGATTGGTCACTACTCCAAATAGTTACTTACTCCAGCTGAGCAATTTTTCGAGATCGCTGAAATCAAATGGATCGGAGCACGTCAAGATGATGTGTTCGGCGCCAACCTCTTTGTACTGAGCAAAAATTTCGGGTGTCACTTCCTTTGGATAGATAGCAACCGTGCGCTCGATCTCGCGAGGATTGCGACCAACCTTTGCACACCATTCGTCCAAAATCTTGATCTTGTTGCCGTAGCTCTCTGGCGGACCAAAGTAGTTGTACTGATTGGCATGCTCTGCAACAAGGCGCAACGTGACTTTTTCGCCACCGCCACCAATCATGATCGGAATCGTGCCGTTGACAGGCTGCGGATTGAGCTTTGCCAAACGTGACTTGATGACCGGCAATCCAGCCTCAAGCAACTTGAGTCGTTCGATGGCAGTACCGAAGTGATAGCCGTACTCCGTGTAATCACGCTCAAACCAACCCGAGCCAACACCCAACACAAAACGGCCGTTACTGATGTGGTCAATGGTGCGCGCCATGTCGGCAAGCAGTTGAGGATTGCGATAGGTGAAGCACGAAACGAGCGCACCGATTTGTGCATGGCATGTATCGGCTGCCATGGCTGCCAGCAACGAATAACACTCGAAGTGTGTGGCTTCTGGGTCACCCGACAGCGGATGAAAGTGATCCCAAGTCCAAATGCTGTCGACACCCATTGCGTCGACAGACCTCCATGCTTTGCGCAGTTCCGGAATCGAGGTTGCCTGTGGCCAAAGTTGTACGCCGATTTTCATGTGAACTCTTTCTCTTGATTAAATGAACTTTTTAAGTATTGCAAACTTGCGCTTGGTGTACGGCGGATATGCAAGTGGCGCATCCACGCGAGTGGAGCGCTTAAGCACTGGTTTGAGATGCTGAAACGTATCTACGCCGGTGCGACCGCGATAAACGCCAAAACCACTCTCGCCCACGCCACCAAATGGCAGGTGCGGGCTTGTCATGTGAAAAATCGTGCCGTTCACTGTGACGCCACCAGACGTGGTGCTGGCAACAACTTTGTCATTGACTTTTTGATCTTCGGCAAAGACGTATAACGCAAGTGGGTGTGGTGATGCATTGACAAAACTGATGGCCTCATCGATTGAGTCAACGGTGAGTATTGGCAAAATTGGTCCAAAAATTTCTTCCTGCATGACCAAATCGGTCGGTTGCACATCTACCAACACCGTCGGTGCGATGTAACGCTGTTGCTCATCGGTTTGTCCACCAATTGCGACCTTGCCAGACGACAACAAGTTCTTCAGACGAGCAAAATGGCGCGGCGAAGAAATGCGCGCGAAGTCACCACTTTGCTGCGGGTCTGCTCCATAGAAATCGTTAACTGATTTGCGAATTTCGTCAACTAATTTGTCGGCGATGGATGCATGCACAAGAACGTAATCGGGAGCGACACACGTTTGACCAGCATTCACATACTTGGCCCACGCAATGCGCCTGCCAGCAATAGCGAGGTTTGCTGACTTGTCGACAATAGTTGGGCTCTTGCCACCTAACTCGAGTGTGACAGGTGTGAGGTTTTCGGCAGCAGCACGCATGACAACACGACCTACTGTGCCGTTGCCCGTGTAAAAAATGTGATCAAACTTTTCGGCCAATAACTGAGTTGTCTCTGGCACTGCGCCTTCAACAATGGCGATTGCTTCGTTATCGAAATATTGAGGCACAAGTTTGCCGAGCAACGCCGAAGTAGCACTCGAAATTTCGGAAGGCTTCATGACGACTGCGTTGCCTGCGGCAATTGCGCCAGCAGCAGGCACGACAAGTAGTTGTACTGGGTAATTCCAGGGCGCGATCACCAACACCACGCCCAATGGCTGTGGAATACGGTGTGAACTGCCGGGCAATGACACCATTGGTGTTGGAACCTTGCGAGGCTCCGTCCACTTCTTGAGATTCTTGATGATCAACTCGATCTCGGTGATCGAAAAACCGATGTCGTACAGCCAGGCCTCTTCTGGGCCTCGTCCGAGATCCTGTTTGAGGGCAGCAGAAAACTCATCTGCATTGTCTTGCAACATCTTGATCATGGCCACGAGTTGGGCTTTGCGCCAAGCAAGCGGGCGCGTTTTGCCAGACTCAAATGCTGCGCGCGCAGTAGCAACTACTTGAGAAATCATTCGAGCGGACGACGAGATTCGAACTCGCGACCCTCACCTTGGCAAGGTGATGCTCTACCACTGAGCCACGTCCGCAAAACCGGTAATTACCTTACTTCAACTGAAAAGTTGAGTTTAGCAGGGGGTCTGTCGTGGTCAACACGTCGCGATTCTTTGATTCTTTGGAGCCATATCGCACTACCCCAGCCAACGATGCAAGCACCACAACGCCGCCGATGAACTGCACCAGGTTGATTCGTTGCTCGAATACCAGCCATGCGCCGATCATCGAGAGCACGGGCATAAGCAGCGAAATTAATGACGAGGTAGAAGCTGGCACAAATCTCTGAGCCCACACCATCAGTGTGTGTCCCACTGTGCCCGTAAAACATGTCATTAATATGATCAGCCCAAAATCGTGGGCTGTTACCTTGCTCAGATCGGTTGAAGTTGCAATAGCCCATGGAGCCACTACTACAACTTGAGCCACACTGACTCCGAAAATAAAAGCCCAGGCACCTACGCCATCGGCACGAAGCTTCTTCGAAGTAACAAAATAGGTCGCCCACAGCAATCCATTGGCAAGTGCCCACAAATCGCCTCGCAGCGTTGCGCCACCCGATCCGTTGGCACCAAAAACGATTGCGCTGATGCCTATAAATCTGATGGTAGCCAACATCACTTGAACAAATCGAATGCGCTCGCCCAAAAACTTTGGTGCCGCAAACAACACCAACGCAGTGGATACATTGCCAATAATTGTTGCGTTAGCAATTGACGTCACTTTCATCGCGGTAAACCCACTGATCGTCGAAAGGCCAAAAAAGATGCCAGGCCAAAATGTAATCTTCATCACATGTTTTGTAATTGGCACTTTGCGCAATTTTGCAATTGCAAACAACAACGGCGGCCAGAAAACAACGCGATAGAAGATTGTTGTATTAATTGAAACATCAATACTTAGTGTGATGATCGGACCAACACTCCACACCAACACTGCCGCAAACACCGCCAGTATTGGCGCTGACTGTACACGCGTGGTGATGCGGTTGATTAAGAACTAATTACGCGCGGACGTCTGGTGGTCGTAAGTCGATGCGCAACACCAAAATGCCATCTTCTAACGACGCCTCAGAATCACCGATCATTGCAAAGTCTTGAAAGTCGGATTGAGCCTGTTTCAAAAACATCTGTCGCTCTTCACCTGCCACCGGAGGCAGCGGACGACGTTTCACTGCGTCGGCACGTTCCTTAAATCGAGCGATCATTTCGGAGGGTTCAAATGCGGTCATAAGTTAAAACTACTTCCCCGCTACTTAAGCAACGGATCAATGACGTGTCGTGGAGCGTTGTCAATAGGTACATCGACTGTTCGCTCGGGACGACTCACTGGCTTACGTGGGGCAAGCGTTTGTGCACCCATGCGCACTGCATTGAGCATTGCAACACGTTGGGCTTCATCGGCCTTGCCATATGCGGCATCGCTCATGATCTCGAGCGGTGCAAGTGCTGGAGACTCTGGCCGAGCCTCAACCCAAAACCACCAGGTCATGCGCGCGAGTGCAATACCGACAACCACACAAACAAGGGCAATCAATGTGGTCAGTCCAAACATGTTCAATAACCTACCCCAGCCAGCAATACTGAGAGAATGCTTCGGGGCCTGCTCAACGTCACAAGCAGTGCTGTGTTTGTCGGGCTACTCGGATATGCAATGTGGTGGGCCCGTCGCGGCGAGCGCCATTGGTCATCTGCCGATGGATTGCGCTGCATTTGCCAAATGCGTATTTCCGGTGACAGTACTGAACATCCATGGCGCGAAGTGCGCTTATTGATCATTCCGGCTGTGTCGACAATTGCAATCACGGTAAAAGGTCACCGCGGCAAACCATTTCGGGGAACATGGAACCTGCTTGGAATACCGCACGCTTCATTGATTGGCGACGTTGCACCCGATCAACAAACTTTTGCCGTACACAAGCAAGGCAACAATGAACAAACTGCAATTGTGCGAATGAGTTCAGCGAGTGCAAGCGCTGCGGTTATGCGAAGTTGCCTTCCAAAAATTTCTTAATCGGCGGTCCAACCTGATCGAGATTGATCAGAAAAGCATCGTGTCCGTGCGGTGAATCGATTTCGACATATTGCGCATCAGTGCCTTGCGCCACCAAAACATCGCGAATCTGTTTTTGTTGATATGTGGGGTACAAAATGTCGGATGAGATACCGAGTACGAGCGTGTTCGCTTTGATACGGCTCATTGCCTTGTTTAATCCGCCGCGACCACGCGCAACATCGTGCAAGTCCATTGCCTTACCGATGATCAAATAACTGTTGGTATCAAAACGTCGAATCAACCGATCACCGTGGTGGTCAAGGTAACTTTCCACCTCAAACCTGTCCCACAAACCCAAACCGTTGTAGTCGGCATCCATGTCGGCGAGGTCTCGTCCGAAGCGATCGCTGAACACATTGTCTGATCTGAACGTGACTTGTGAAACCATGCGTGCGATCGACAGACCTTCCCATGGGCCCTCGCCAATTGCGGCGTCGTAGTATTCGCCGTTATTCCATTTCGGGTCAAGACGAATAGATCGGCGGCCAATTGCGCCCCATGCAATTTGTTGCGCAGTCGAATGAGTACACGTCGCGATTGGAATAATCGTTTTGACACGATCGGGAAATGTCACAGCCCATTCGAGCACTTGCATCCCGCCCATTGATCCGCCAACGATGCTGTGCCACTGCACGATGCCGAGCATGTCAGTCAGGCGCAACTGTGCACGCACCATGTCGCGCACTGTAATAACCGGAAACCTCGACCCATACGGCTTGCCGTCACTCGGATGCGGTGAAGCAGGACCCGTTGATCCTTGACATCCGCCGATCACATTGCTGCACACCACAAACCATTTGTTGGTATCGATGTATTTGTCTGGACCTATCACGCCCTCCCACCAACCGGGCGTCGGATGCCCGTCTTCGGCAGGACCAGTTGCGTGGCTGTCACCTGTCCATGCGTGACATAAAAGAACTGCATTACTTTTCTCGGCGTTTAATGTGCCCCATGTTTCATAGGCAAGAGAAACCGAATTCAGTTGCGTGCCACCATCGAGTGCGAACGGACGGTCGACAGGAAAATTCGCGAAGTGTCGAGACCCAACTGGGTGCGAAGGATCCCATGCTCCTGTCGCTGGATAATCAT
>JAQCJO010000048.1 GCA_027592925.1 Actinomycetota bacterium
CGGCGCGAGCTGCAGCGATAACTACTCTCACCTTGTCGGTCTCGGGCACCAATGCCAGCACACCCAACGCGCCAGTCACATCACCTTGAGCCAGCAACAACTCGGCCAACAGGATCGCAATTTGTTCGTCACCGGGCTTGAGCACAAATGCTTCCCGCAAACTTGCCTCATCACCAATCGCCAACAACGACTCAACAGTCGGCACTCCACTCTCAGACATCAGCGACTGCACAAATTCGGAGATCACATGCTCGGATTGCACACCGACAAAACCGTCAAACATTGCCCCGTCTTTGAGCGCATACACAGCAGGTATCGATTGCACTTTGAACGCTGCAGAAATCGCCGGATTTTCATCCACGTTTACTTTGGCAAGTATCACCCTGCCCCCAGTGGCATCAGTGAGTTTTTCGAGAATTGGCCCGATCGTCTTGCAAGGCCCGCACCATGGCGCCCACAGATCAACAATGACCGGACTGGTCTTCGAGCGTTCTAAAACCTCTGTCTGAAACGTTGCATCGGTTACATCAATCGCCATACCCACGACGATACTGCCGAGTATGACATCAAGCCCTTGCTTGACTAAGTTTGCTTGTCAATGAATGCAACGCACCCCACGCCTGCGGGTATCAATGCCGAATCGGTAACTCAGTGGCTTATCGCAAACGTTGCTGGCTCAGTCGCACCTTTTCATTTTGACCTCATAGCGGGCGGCCACTCCAACCTCACATTTAGCGTGACCGATAGTGCAAACCATCACTATGTATTGCGCCGACCGCCACTGAGCCACGCTCTTGCCAGCGCTCACGACATGGGTCGCGAACACCGAGTGATCTCGGCGTTGCAGAACACCAAAGTGCCAGTAGCCCCAACTCTTGCAATGTGCGATGACGTTTCAATAAATGATGCACCGTTTTATGTAATGGGTTTCGTCGATGGAATCATCGTTCGCGATCCAGAGATTGCGTCGAGCATGCTTACTCCGGCCACTCGCCTGCAGGCCAGCAACTCACTCGTCGACACCATGGCTGCAATTCATGCCGTCGATCCTGTTGCAGTTGGGTTGGGCGAACTCGGTCGACACGACGGCTACATCGAGCGCCAACTGAAGCGTTGGTACGGGCAATGGAATGCTTCAAAGACACGTGAGTTAACTGCCGTCGACAGAGCGCACGACGAATTGCTCAAACATCTACCAGTGCAAGGCCCTGCAACGATTGCGCACGGCGACTACCGACTCGACAACTGCATGATCAACAGTGCCGGCGACATTATTGCGGTGCTTGATTGGGAGTTGTGCACACTCGGCGATCCACTCGCCGACCTCGGTTTACTCATGGTCTATTGGAGTGGACCAACAGACGAACCCTCGGGCACCACATTTGGCACCACGACCGCAGAAGGCTTTTTGAATCGCGCACAGCTCGCAGAGCGCTATGCACAAGTTTCTGGACGCGACATTTCGCATCTGGATTATTACGTTGCATTTGCCTACTGGAAACTTGCCTGCATTATTGAAGGTGTCTACGCCCGCTACATTTCGGGCGCCATGGGCGAACAAACCGACACAACCGCATTTGAGCCATTCAAATTACAGGTTGAAGCATCGGCACAAAAAGCCGAATTGTTGCTGTCCCGCCTACAATAATCAAATAATGAGCGACGCATATCGCATTGCCCCACAGTTTGGCAACACACTTCCACGATTGAGCGATCCGCTCCTTGTCGTGATGTTCAGCGGCTGGATTGACACCTCAGTGGCTGCAGGTAATGCAATGGAATCTCTCATCTCAGAAACTGGCGCCACAATGTTGCTCGAATTTGATACCGACTTATTTGTCGACTACCGCGCACGACGACCAACTATGGAACTTCGCGAGGGTGTCAACACCAAACTCGACTGGTCTGCTCCACACTTGATGATCGGTCACGATGTCAATCACCGCGATGTTCTGTTACTCACCGGCCCCGAGCCAGACTCTCGCTGGAAGCAATTTGCCAACGAAGTAGCCGCCCTCTCAACCACACTCGGCGTGCGCCGCATGCTCGGCTTAGGCGCATACCCGGTTGCCACCCCGCACACTCGCGCGGTGCAGATCTCGTGTACCTCACCCAACGCCCCGTTAATCCAAACGCTTCCTTATATCAAGAGCTCGCTCGATGTTCCTGCCGGCATGGAAGCAGCACTCGAGCACGCACTTCACGATCAAAGCATTGACGCACTGGGGTTATGGGCCCAAGTGCCGCACTATGTTGCGTCGATGGCATACCCACCTGCCTCGGCTGCGCTGCTTGGTGCAGTGTGCGATGTTGGTGGCCTCACTCTCGATATCAGTGGCATCCTCGAACAAGCAGTCGTGCAACGCGAGCGTCTCGACCAACTTGTGCGCACCAATCCAGAACACGCAGCAATGCTCACCCAACTCGAGATTGCATTCGATGCCGAGCACAGCGGCAACGGCACACTGACCACGGGCTTTGGTGGTGTTCCACTTCCAAGCGGCGACGAACTTGCTGCCGAACTCGAAAAGTTTTTGCGCGAAAACCGCACAGACTCATGAAACTCGACGGCGGCATTCCCAGTTCATTGCATAACGCCGCATCAAGCGCACAAGAACTCGAGCGCGCGGGCTACACAGGTGGTTGGACAGCCGAAACATCGCACGACCCATTCTTGCCACTACTGCTCGCTGCCGAACACACCAGCACTCTCGAGATCGGCACCTCAATCGCGGTTGCATTCGCCCGCAACCCAATGACGCTTGCCAACACGGCATGGGACTTGCAGTCGTATTCCAAGGGCCGTTTCATTCTTGGTTTGGGTAGCCAAATCAAACCACACATCACCAAGCGTTTCAGCATGGAGTGGAGCCACCCTGCTCCTCGCATGCGCGAGATGATCTTGGCCATCCGTGCCATCTGGGACACGTGGCTCACGGGTGCACCGCTGGAGTTTCGCGGAGAGTTTTATCAGCACACACTGATGACACCTTTTTTCGCGCCAGACAAAAAAGATCTCGGTGATTTTGGAGTTCCAAAGATCTTTCTCGCAGGCGTCGGTGAAATGATGACCGAAGTTGCCGGCGAAGTGTGTGATGGTTTTATCTGTCACGGTTTCACTACCGAAAAATATTTACGCGAAGTCACCCTCCCTGCATTGCACCGCGGTCGCGCCAAAGCAGGCAAGACCATGGATGGCTTTGAAATTGTCGGACCAAGCTTTGTTGTCACCGGTAACAGCGCGAACGAGATGCAACAAGCTGCGGCTGGTACACGCCAACAGATTGCTTTCTATGGCTCCCCCCCCGCCTATTCGGGCGTTCTCGAGATCCATGGCTGGAATGATTTGCAACCACAACTCAATGCACTCTCCAAGCAGGGCAAGTGGGTCGAGATGGGCGATCTCATCACCGACGAGATCCTCAACACGTTTGCTGTTGTTGGTGAACCCGAGACAATCGCACCCGAACTCACCAAGCGCTACGGCGATGTCATCCAACGCCTCAGTTTCTATGCTCCATACTCAAGCGACCAAAGCCGCTGGGCGCAAGTAATTGCCGACATCAAGTCGGTTTAATCACGACGCTTACTTGGCTGATAGGCAACGAGCGGGCAGTCACTACAGTCAGTGACTGCGGAAACAAGCACAGTTGATGGGTCGTTTATGACAACTTCATTCGTATCGCGGATACCGCGCGCATACCAAGTGCTCAGCCTCACGGCGATTGCAACATTTTTGGTCTCTCTTGACGTTTCCATCGTCGTAGTTGCCAAGCGCACTATCGAAGCCGACCTCGGTGGTGGAAGCCTCATCACCTGGGTCTTCTCGGCATATGCGATTGCTTATGCTGCGGGGTTGCTGACGGCAGGTCGCTTTGCCGATGTGTATGGTCGCAAGCGTTCTTTTCTGCGTGGACTCTTCATCTTTAGCGTTGGGTCGTTGCTCTGCGGAATCTCACCAACCACATGGGTGCTGATACTTGCTCGCATCATTCAGGCATTGGGCGGTGCGCAACTTACTCCTGCATCGATCGCATTGGTGTTGCCAGAGTTTCCTGTTGAAAAACGTACGCAAGCAATTGCCATCTGGGGTGCAACAGGTGGTCTCGCTGCAGCACTCGGGCCATCTGTCGGCGGGATCCTTGTCGACTCACTTGGTTGGCGCTCACTGTTCTTCATAAATATTCCATTTACTGTCGCGACAATCTTGCTGGGTCGCAAGATCTTGCATGAAAGCAAAGACCCAAACGCGCAACGCAAAGTGGATTATCCAAGTGTCGTGTTTGGCTTTACTGGTATCGCACTTGTGGTGCTGGGCATTTCGCAAAGCGAAGCATGGGGTTGGACAGACACCAAAACACTTGGCTCGATCGTTCTTGGCATTATCTTGATCGCGCTCTTCGTTCAACGCTGCAGAGTCGTGACAGACCCACTACTCGACTTGAAACTCTTTCGATTGCCTTTCGTATTGGCGGCCAATCTCTCGGGCCTGCTGTTTAGCGTTGGTTTTATCGGCATGTGGCTGCTCAATACATTTTGGTTACAAGCGGTGTGGGGTTATGGTGTTGCGCTCTCGGGACTCGCCACCATGCCAGGACCTGGCATGGCTGCATTGGTTGCACCATTCGCGGGAAAGTATGCAACCAAATTTGGGCATGCACGTATCTTGTTTGCTGGATCGATCATGCTCAGTGTTGGCACGTTCGGCCTCACTACGTTTATCCCCATTGAGCCCAACTATCTGACGCACTACTTGCCGTGGATGCTCCTCACTGGGTTTGGTGTCGGCTTGAGCATTTCAACACTGTCAAGTTCGGCAACTGCCTTTCTCAAACCAGCTCAGTTTGCGATGGGCTCTGCACTCAACAACACGGCTCGTCAAATAGGTACGGCACTCGGCGCTGCATTATCGCTCGCAATTGCCGCTCCTACCCTTGGGCGCATCGAGTCGGCACGGCGAGCAGGCACTTCACTCAATCTGATTGATATGACCGAAATACACCTTGCATGGATCATGAACGGTTGTGTGTACCTCGTTGCAGGAATCACGATGATCACAATTTTCCGCAAACCGACCGAGGCTCAGATGGACGACGCGCGGGCTACTGTCAAATTCGAGGATTAATCAGCACTCACGGCTGATCACGAAGCAGCGAGGCCGTGCAGCCAGGCTTGCACGTTGTTGCCCAAAGCATCTACGTCGTATCCGCCCTCTTGCAACACCACTGTGGGTAAGCCCATCTGACGCACTAAGTCGCCACTGCGTTTGAAACCGTCCTGAGTGACTGACAAGTCGCTTATTGGATCAGTGAAAAATGTGTCGAGACCAAGTGAAACGATCACCATGCTTGGGCCAAACTTGGTGATTGCTGAACACGCTTTGTCGAGAGCGGAGATAAAAAAATCGTCTTCGGTGCGAGCAGCAAGTGGAACATTGAAATTAGAGCCGCGTCCTTTGCCCGAACCCTGCTCGTCGCTGTATCCGGTGAAGTATGGATAAGCGCGCTGCGGGTCTCCATGCAACGACACATACTGCACATCGTCGCGTTCGTAGAAAATCTCTTGGGTGCCATTGCCATGGTGATAATCCACATCGAGCACAGTCACTTTTGTGCCAGTGGTGGTGGCCACGTGATGCGCTGCGATTGCAGCATTGTTAAAGAAGCAATATCCGCCATACAGATCGGTCGTGGCGTGATGCCCAGGAGGCCTGCATAGACCGTACGCATACGATTCGCCATCAAGCACAAGTTTCGTTGCAGTCATAGCCGTGTCAACTGCACCGCGTGCCGCCGTGTATGTGCCCTCGGTGAGCGGCGTAGTTGTCTCGAAACACCACCAACCGAGTCGAGCATTGACCGCTACCGGCTCTTCGATCTGCCTCATTGCTTCACGTAACGATGGACGATAAAAGAAATTGGGTACGACTTCGTGTCTTGGGCGCATCTCACGCTGATAGTCGGCCCATGCTGTCATCAGAAATTTGTTGAGCCCCGGCGTGTGCACTGCATCAATCGGCTCTGTGCCCCACTCGGTTGGCGAGAAGAAATCCATTGTCGAATCATTAATCAAGGTCTCTTTAATCGCTTCTGCGCGACCAATGTGTTCAAACGGCGATGCAGAACGTGATGCAGCAATTTCCGCGTGAGGGTTGTGACCCATATGTGCTGGCGTGTAAACAACTTTCATGAATTCTCGTCTCTTCTCATCTGGACAACTTACTAGTCGTACTGTGGTCGGTCACGAAGTGTGCGCTTTATTTCGCTCACACCAGACTCTGCAATGATCTGCACTGCATCCCACAGTCGAACTGCTTCTTCTCCCCGTGGAATCTTGGAAATCACTGGACCAAAGAGGCTTGCTTCGCGATCTGTCTGTGGGTTAAACGTAATGATTGGCGTACCCACATCTTTGCCAGTGCGCTCGAGTGCCACTTTGGATTCAAATCTGATGACTTCATCATGCGCAGTGTCAGTGCTGGATTCGGCCCACTTGACTGGCAAGCCAGATTCGGTCAGCACTTTGACGTAAAACGCTGGCGAATCTTTCATGGCCTCTTGGCGTCGGTGATTGGTGTGCACTGCAGTGCCAAACGCGGTGTAGACGCTTGCAACACCAGGATTGCCCTCTGCGGTGCGAGCAGCACTTGCAATGCGCAAAACCTCTAGTCCAAAAACATGTCCTTCAAGATGTCCTGGCGACATCGTTGAATAGTCGGTGCTCTCATTGATCATCTTGAGCGAAATGAACTTCCACGAGACGTCGTAATTGCGCAGTTGTTGAACTTCGGTCACCCACCTGCTGGTGATCCACGCCCACGGACAGATCGGATCGAAATGAAAATTGATATCGGCCATAACCGACAAGACTAGTCGCGCGCGATTTGGCGCAGCTCGAAGGTTTCGATGATGTCGCCTTCTTTGAGGTCTTGGAAATCGGTGAGGCTGATGCCGCACTCGAAACCTTCACGAACCTCTCGCACGTCGTCTTTGAAGCGACGCAATGTGTTGATTGCGCCCTTCCAAATGATCGTGCCGTCGCGCAGGAAGCGCACCTTGGAGCCACGAGTAACAACACCCATGCGCACTGAGCAACCCGCAATGGCGCCAACCTTTGGTGCACGGAAGATTTCGCGCACTTCGGCTTCGCCAGTGACCACTTCTTCGAATTCTGGGGCAAGCATGCCCTTCATGGCCTTCTCGATGTCTTCGATCAGTTTGTAAATAATTTCGTAGGTGCGGATCTCTACGCCTTCAGCAGCAGCCATATCGCGCACTTTGCGATCTGGTCGCACATTGAAACCAATCAATGTCGCGTTGGTTGCTGCAGCAAGAGCGATGTCGTTTTCGGTGATGGCACCAACAGCGCGGTGCACAAATGCTGCACGCACATCGTCACGCTCGAGTTTGCGCAAGCTCTCGGTCACGGCTTCCAACGAACCATGCACATCAGATTTGATGATGACATTGAGCGTGGCAACTTCGCCTGCCTGAATCTGGGAGAAGATGTCTTCCAACTTGACACCACGTTGCACGCGCGCATCTCCACGCTGATTGAGCGTGCGATAGCGCTGCTCACGAGATTCGGCCACAGTCTTTGCTGTCTTTTCGTTTGGTGCAGACCTAAATTCGTCGCCAGCATTTGGTACGGCGCTGAGACCAAGCACCTGCACAGGTGTTGATGGTCCGGCTTCTTTGATCTGCTCTCCACGATCGTTGATGAGCGCGCGAACTTTGCCCCACGCAGCACCAGCGACGATCGGGTCGCCCACTTTGAGCGTGCCTTTGTCGACCAGAACCGTTGCAACTGGGCCACGACCGATGTCGAGCTGTGCTTCAAGCACAATGCCCTTGGCGCGACCAGTTGGGTTGGCAGTGAACTCTTCGATTTCCGACAGAACGCTCAACTGCTCAAGTAATTCATCAACGCCAAGGCCACTTTGCGCGGCCATTTCTACGACAATTGTTTCTCCGCCCCATGCTTCTGGAGTGAGCTGATTTTCTGCAAGTTGTGCGAGCACACGCTGCACGTCGGCGTTGTCTTTGTCGATCTTGTTAATGGCAACGACGATTGGAACTTCGGCTGCGCGAGCATGGCTAATCGCTTCGATTGTTTGTGGCATGACGCCGTCGTCGGCAGCAACCATGAGCACAACAATGTCCGTGACTTGAGCACCGCGAGCGCGCATCTTGGTAAATGCAGCGTGACCTGGTGTGTCGATGAAGGTGATTGACTTGCCCTCTTTGACGACTTGGTATGCGCCGATGTGCTGCGTGATTCCGCCTGCTTCGCCACTGACCACGCTTGTTGAACGAATGCGGTCGAGCAACGTAGTTTTACCGTGGTCAACGTGACCCATCACCGTAATGATTGGTGAACGCGGTTGCTGCAAAGCCTCGTCGTCGTCATCGGAGTCGTCGAACATGGCTTGCAATTCCATCTCTTCTTGTTGACCTGGATCAACGAGCAAGATTTCTGCTCCAACTTCGAGTGCAAACAATTCCATCTGCTCATCGGCAAGCGTCATCGTTGCAGTCACCATCTCGCCGTGCTCAAGCAAATAGCGAACAACGTCTGCTGATGTGCGATTTAATTTAGGTGCAAACTCTTGCGCAGACGAACCGCGCTCAATAATGATGATGCCCTCAGGAACTGCTGCATGGCTTGCCGTGTAACTCGTTGGAGTTTGCGGCAACATTTCGTCGAAGTCTTGACGACGACGTGCACGAGATTTCTTTTTTGGTGAGCGACGTTGACCGCCACCTGGCCCACCTGGACGGCCGCCAGCTGGACGACCTGAACCACCAGCACCCGGACCACCCGGACGTGCTCCTGCACCAGCACCTGGACCACCTGGACGAGCACCACCACCGAATGGAGGACGACCGCCTGGGCCACCCGGACGAGCACTTGGACCGCCTGGACGAGTGCCGCCCGGAGCAGAAGGACGCATCGGACCACCAGTGCCAACAGGGCCGCGACCAAGCGCTGTGCCTGACAAACGGCCAGTGCGTGCACCTGCACCGCCACCCGGACGACCTGTTGAAGGGCCTATTGGTCGCGTCAGAGGAGGACGACTTGCACCCGTGTCACCAGGGCTACGAGTGCCACCAGGTGGAGGTGGAATTGGGCGGCTGCTGCCCGGTGGTGGAGGAATTGGACGACCGCTTGGAGCAGTGCGAACAACTGGTGCGCTTGGGGCAACAGGTGCAGTTGGAGCTGGCTGCGCGACAGGCGCAGGTGCAGTGCGTGCAACTGGCGCAGGCGACTTGATCGGCCTCGCAGAAGAAATCACTGGAGCATGTGCAACCGCAGGCTTCGGTGCATCAACAACATCTGCACTTGCTGATGTCGATGCCGGCCCATTTACATCAGGCGAAGGTTTTTCTGCAACGTCTTTACTTGCAACAGCTTTTTTCGCAACGGCTTTCTTGGCAACAGCTTTTTTTGCAGCAGCCTTCTTGACTGGCGTTTTTTCGCTGGCATCATCATCAGATTTTTTGGCGATAGCCTTCTTGACTGCTTTTTTAACTGCCTTTGGTTCTTCAGGCTGCACGTCACGCACAAGACCTTCGCGTTGCGCTTTTGTGCGCACACGGTCGGCTTGTTGATCAATGATCGTAGAAGATTGTGTTTTTACACCGATACCCATCTTGCCGCACAAATCAAGGGTCTCTTGATTGGACATGCCGAGCTCTTTGGCGAGCTCATGAACGCGCAAGATCTTGGCCAAGTGTTAGTTCCCCTCACCATTTGTTGCAGCGTCATCATTTGCAGTGCCAGTGTTTTGTGCCCATTGTTCTTGGCTTACTACAGAACCATCAGCCGCATGCCACTCCATCGCCCCACTCTCTGCATTAGTGACCCACTCGCCTTCGGCGTAGTCGGCTGCAGGTGCATCTTCAGTAACAACTGCTGTGTAGCCAGAAGTTTCGTCTGCGGCTTGTGTCTCGCTCTTAATGTCGAGACGCACACCAGTAAGTCGTGCTGCAAGGTTGGCATTGACGCCCATCTTGCCGATTGCCAACGAGAGTTGGAAGTCGGGCACGATGACGTCGGCCTGAGTGCCGTCGCTGCTCAATCGAACATCGGTGACCTTTGCAGGCGACATTGCTTTAGCAATGAAGTCGCGTACGTCTTCGCTGAATGGAATGATGTCGACTTTTTCGCCGCGCAATTCGGTGACGACCATGCGAACACGACCACCACGAGCACCAACACAGGCACCCACTGGGTCGACGTTGTGGTCGTTTGACCAAACAGCAATCTTGGTGCGTTGCCCTGGTTCGCGCGAGCAGGCCTTGATTTCTACGACGCCATCGGCAATTTCTGGCACTTCAAGCTCGAACAAGCGCTTGATGAGACCCGGGTGCGTACGGCTGACAACAATCTGTGGGCCCTTCGGAGTCTTGCGAACTTCGACGATGTATGCCTTGAGGCGCGCATTTGGCTCGCGCACTTCGCCCTGCACCTGCTCGGCTTGTGGAAGAAGTGCTTCCACACGACCAAGGTCGAGCAATGTGTACTTGGTGTCGGTCTTTTGAACGATGCCGGAAACGATGTCGCCTTCGCGGTTTGCATACTCTTCGAACTTGCGATCGCGCTCTACTTCACGGATGCGCTGACTCATCACTTGACGGAAAGTTTGCGCTGCAATACGACCGAGTTCGTCTTTCTTTGGCGTATCGTCACGCTCGTTGATCCAGTTGCCGTCATCATCCACGTCGTAGGCGGTGAAAGTGATGTCCATGTTTTCTGGGTTGATGCCGACGATTACCTCTTCGGCTGCTCCCTGACGCTTTTTGTACGCGGTCGCGAGTGCTTCAACGAGCACCTGCAAAAGAGAATCCACGGAAATGCCGCGATCCCCTGCCAACATGCGGATTGCTTCTGTCATATCGAGATTGCTCATGATTCATTAACCTCCGATTGCGTCTTGGTCTTCACCTTTGTTGCACCCGACTTTGGAGTTGGGCCCCATTCGAACACTGTGCGAGCGCGATCGATCATGTCGTAACTAATCGTCATCTCGATAATTTCTGTTGTTTTGGTTGTTTTTGTTGTTGATTTATCATTCAGCCGAACAACGATGTTGTTTTCGTCGGCCGACAACAACACACCTTGCGCACGACGCACACCGTTGACGGCTGCGGTCAAGCGAATAGCAACAACTTTGCCAACTTCGCGGGCGAAATGTTTTGGCACACGAAGCGAGCGCTCGAGGCCAGGGCTCGTTACTTCAAGTGTGTAATGACCAGGAACTGGGTCACTGTGGTCAAACTCGCGCGAAATGAGGCGGGTGATCAATGCGATCGACTCCATGTTGACGCCGGCTGGGCCACCGGTTGGGGTGTCGACAACCACGCGCAAGATGCCTCCCTGATATTCGACGTCATACAACTCGAGACCAAGGTCGGTCACGATCGGAAGAATGAGAGCAGAGACACGATCAACGACAGGATTCGACTTGATGCTTCCGCGTGCTACTGACATGTTCTTTTTCTCCCTTCCTGAGTACTTATGGCAAAATTTTGGCTTGTTTTGGGGGTTTAAAACCCTAAAAACAAGGCCCTGTAATGAACAAAAGGCGTGGGTCGAGACCCACGCCTTTTAGCTCGACGAACTGTAAAGGACTCCACCATTATGTCCCTGCGCCCTAAGGTTCGTCACGGCTCGCTCAACAGGTCAAAGGCATTTAGACGATGATTACAGCGTAAGTACAGAGCAAGTACCGAGTAAATTCAGTTATCAGTAAGCCAAAACCCAAACTTGAACGAAACGAAGCAACCGCGCGTGATCAACAAAATGTCCACCCTGTTTGTA
>JAQCJO010000006.1 GCA_027592925.1 Actinomycetota bacterium
ATTGTCATGGCTTGCCTGCTGAAGCAGAAGCAGAGCGTCAATTAGGGATTTCTGGACGACAAGCGATCACCGACTTTGGTATCGAGAAATTTAATGAGTACTGCAAAGAATCTGTGCTGCGTTATACCAGTGACTGGGAGCGTTATGTAACCCGTCAAGCACGCTGGGTTGATTTTGCTCACGATTACAAAACTCTCGACGTGTCCTACATGGAAAGTGTGATGTGGGCGTTTAAGACGCTGTGGGACAAGGGTCTCATTTACGAAGGATTTCGTGTGCTGCCATATTCGTGGGCGCTTGAAACACCATTATCAAATACCGAAACGCGCATGGACGACGCGTATAAGCAAGTGCAAGATCCAGCACTGACCGTTGTGTTCGTGCTCGAAACTGGTGAATCATTGCTTGCGTGGACGACCACGCCGTGGACATTGCCGAGCAACTTGGCTCTTGCGGTGGCGCCAGACGTGAGTTATGTGCGAGTGCGCCATAACGGAACTATTTTTATCTTGGCCGAAGCGCGACTTGGTGCGTATGAAAAAGAATTGGAAGGCGCCGAGGTGTTGGACACTGTGCTCGGATCGGCATTGGTCGGCCGCATGTATACGCCAATGTTTTCGTACTTCGCTGATGAGTCAGACGCATTTCGGGTAATTGCGGGCGATTTCGTAACAACGGAAGACGGCACTGGGGTAGTGCATCTTGCCCCTGGCTTTGGCGAGGACGATCAACGAGTATGCAGCGAAAACGGCATTGGGCTGGTGGTGCCGGTCGATAGTCGGGGATTGTTTACGAGTGAAGTTCCTGACTTCGAGGGAATGTTGGTGTTTGATGCCAACCCATTGATTATTCGCGAACTCAAATCGCGTGGAGTTGTGTTGCGCCACGAAACATACGACCACGCATACCCGCATTGTTGGCGCACCGGAAAACCACTCATCTATAAAGCCGTGAGCTCGTGGTTTGTCAATGTGACGGCAGTGAAAGAGCGCATGGTTGCGTTAAACGAACAGATCACGTGGGTACCCGAGCACTTGCAACACGGCAGTTTCGGCAAATGGCTCGAAAATGCGCGCGACTGGACAATTAGTCGCAATCGATTCTGGGGCTCACCAATTCCCGTATGGCGCAGTGATGACCCTGCGTATCCACGCATCGATGTGTACGGCAGCCTTGCCGACCTCAAGCGCGATTTTGGTGTGAACGTCACCGAATTGCATCGCCCTGTGGTCGATGACCTGGTGCGACCTAACCCAGATGACCCAACGGGTAAGTCGATGATGCGCAGGGTTCCCGAAGTTCTCGATTGCTGGTTTGAGAGTGGCTCGATGCCGTTTGCTCAGGTGCATTATCCATTTGAGAATCAAGAATGGTTTGATCAGCATTATCCCGGGGACTTCATTGTTGAATACATCGGCCAGACACGTGGCTGGTTTTACACGCTGCACGTGTTGGCAACAGCGCTGTTTGATCGCCCTGCTTTTTCGACGTGTGTCAGTCACGGAATTGTGTTGGGTGACGATGGCGCAAAGATGTCCAAGAGCCTGCGCAACTATCCAGACCCGATGAATGTCTTCGATACCCATGGCGCCGATGCCATGCGCTGGTATCTGCTTTCATCTTCGATTTTGCGCGGGTCAGACTTTGCGGTAACAGAAGAAGGTATTCGTGACACCGTGCGACAAGTGATGTTGCCATTGTGGAACAGTTGGTATTTCTTGTCGTTGTATGCCAACGCCGAGTCAATGACAGGCGAAGTTCGCTACGACTCAACAAACGTGCTGGATCGATACGTATTTTCAAAATTGAAGCGTCTGATCGAAGATACGACTGTGTCGATGGACGAATACGACCTCTTTAATGCCTGCCAACAAGTGCGTACTTTTTTAGACGTTCTGACAAATTGGTATATCCGTCGCAGCCGCGATCGTTTTTGGAAAGGCGACAAAGAAGCGATTGACACGTTGCACACGGTGTTGCAGGTGCTGACCCGCATTGCTGCGCCTCTGTTGCCATTAACTACCGAGAAGATTTACAAAGAACTCACGGGTATGAGAAGTGTGCACCTTGAGGATTGGCCAGACGCCAGCATTGTGCCGAGTGATAACGAACTTGAAAAAGTGATGGATCAGGTGCGCGACGTGTGTTCGACAACGTTGTCATTGCGCAAGGTTCATTCGCGCCGTGTTCGACTGCCACTTGGAGAACTCACCGTTGCTTCACCATTGGCCAATGCGTTGCAATCGTTTGTCTCGATTATCACCGACGAAGTGAATGTTCATAAAGTGACACTCACAACCGAACTCGGCCAAGTGGCCAAACACGAATTGCAACTCATTCCTGCAGCGCTTGGTCCACGACTTGGCGCAAATACTCAAAAAGTGATTGTTGCGGTCAAGAAAGGTGATTGGTTGATAAACGGAGACGAAGTTATTGCTGGTGGAGTCGCGCTCGAACCGCACGAATTTCAAGTTAAATTAGTGGCCGCTGCAGGCGATACCGAAACGATTGCGAGCGCCGCACTCGCCGATGGTCAAGGGATCGTGTTGTTGAATATTGAATTGACTGATGCGTTATTGGCCGAAGGTGCTGCCAGAGACATTGTGCGGATGGTGCAACAGGCTCGGCGAGAAGCCGGATTGGCCGTATCTGATCGCATCGTGTTAACACTCGGTTTGCCAGATTTATTGCAGTCACAAGTGTCCCAATTTGAGACATATATCGCTTCCGAGACACTGGCACAGCGGATTGAGTGGGTTTCAGGCCTAGAACCAACTGGGGATTTGGATGGGAATGCCGTCCATATAGGTGTTGATCAAGTACGGTAAAACGCCAAGTTCGAGAGGGAAACATGCCATCAGCAGTTGCAAAGAAAAAGGCTTTTGCCAAGAAAAAGGCTCTTGCCAAAAAAAAGCCAATAGCCAAGAAGAAAGCGGATCTCGCGAAGAAAGTTGCTGCGCAGAAAAAGCTCGAATTGGCTAAGAAGCTTGCGGCGAAGAAGAAGGCTGAACTGGCGAAGAAAGTTGCTGTCCAGAAGAAGGTTGCTGCGCAAAAAGCATTAGCCAAGAAGAAGGCTGAACTGGCGAAGAAAGTTGCTGTCCAGAAGAAGGTTGCCGCGCAAAAAGCATTAGCCAAGAAGAAGGCTGAACTGGCGAAGAAAGTTGCTGCGCAGAAGAAGCTCGCTGCGCAAAAAGCATTAGCAAAGAAGAAAGCCGACCTAGCGAAAAAAGTTGCGGCACAAAAGAAGCTTGCTGCCCAGAAAAAGCTCGCTGCGCAAAAAGCGCTTGCCCTGAAAAAGGCCGAGTTGGCCAAGAAGGCCGCTGCTAAAAAAGCCGCTGCTGCGGCACGCAAAAAGGCATTGCGCGAAAAAGAAGTTGAGCGCAAAAAGATTGCCGCTCAACGCAAGAAAGACATGGCGTTACAGCAGAAGATGAAAGCATTGGCAGCGAAAGAGGCTGCCAAGGAAAAGGCACGCGTTGCTGCCGAAAAGTTGGCTCTCAAAGCAGCACAGGAGGCCGAGAAGGCTCGTCTCCGTGAGGAAAAAGAAGCTGCCCGACTCGCTCTTGCCGCAGAAAAAGAAGCTGCCCGCGAAGCCGCATTGCGCGCCAAGCGCAAACCAGAGCCGCCGCCGCGCCCACCGATCATCAAAACTGAGTTTGCCGACGGTATTCAGGCGACGAAAGAGTTTGATTTGAAGTTCTTGTCAGGTCAGCGTGAGTTGATGCTCGAAAAGAAAACCGTGCTCTTGCGTCAGGCTCTGCGTCTTGATGATGAGGCAAACTCGCTGATTCAAGATGCGGAGATGGGTGATGTGCAATTTGATGAAGAGGGCGGCGAAGGTGACACCATGGTGGTTGAACGCTCTCGCGACCTCATGCTCTCGGCACAGGCTCGGCAGATTGTTGAAGAGTTAGATGCTGCACTTGAGCGAATCAAGACTGGCGAGTACGGATATTCCGTACACACCGGTTTAGCGATTCCGCGCGAGCGTCTCAAGGCGATTCCGGAAACAACCGAGTCGGTTCTTGAGCGTGTCGGTGGCATCGGCCGTCGATGACAGACGCCAATCACAATTTTTGGGCAGCCGATTTTTCATGATGAAAACATCGCGTATGAGTCTGTTGATAGCAGCCGTCATCGTGCTGTTGGATCAGATTTCAAAAGCATGGGCTCTTAGAGATCTTGCTGATGGTCGCATCATCCATGTGATCTGGACAATGCAATTTAATTTGACCTATAACCGGGGCATGGCATTCTCGCGCGGTACTGGAATCGGTCCGATTATCGGTGTGATCGGCTTGGTCGTTGTGGCGTTGTTGTTGCTGTCGCTGCGCAGAGCAGACAACGCCCTGACGCGTGTGGCAACGGGTTTAATCATTGGTGGGGCTGTAGGAAACATATTGGATCGTCTATTTCGAGGGTCCGGATGGATGCGTGGGGCCGTTATTGACTTCATTGATTTTCAGTGGTGGCCTGTTTTTAACATCGCCGACATGGCAATCATGATCGGAGCCGCGACAATGATGGTGGCAATGCTCAAGTACAACTCTCAGATCAATCGAACGGATGTCCTCTAGTGCTGAACGAAATTATTCCTGCAGCACTCAATGATCAACGTCTGGATCGCATCGTTGCATTGGTTGCCGATGTGAGTCGCGCCTCTGCGGCGTCGCTTATTCAGGCCGGCGGAGTGGTGGTCGACGGAGTATGTGCCGTGACCGGCAAAACCAAAATTGCTGAAGGTCAGTCAATATCTATTGATACGGCATTGCTGCCTAAAAAAGAGTTGCCGACGGCCGATACAACCGTGATCTTGGATGTTGTCTTTGAAGACGCCGACGTCGTGGTGATCAATAAGAATGCAGGTTTGGTCGTGCATCCTGGCGCTGGTAATCCAACAGGCACGATGGTCAACGGAGCCCTTGCGAGGTTTCCTGAAATGGCATCTGCTGGTGACCCGTTGCGTCCTGGCGTTGTGCATCGATTAGATGCGGGCACGACCGGCTTGATGGTGATGGCAAAAACGCAAGCAGCGTACGAAGCACTTGTCGATGCGTTATCAAAGCGTGAAGTGAAGCGCACCTATTTGGCGCTCGTGTGGGGACACCTAACCGTATTGTCTGGCACCATTGATGCTCCTATCGGTCGAGATCAGAAAGACCCGACGCGCATGGGGGTCGTTGTCGACGGCAAGGCTGCTCGAACTCGATTTGAAGTGAAGTCAAAGTTTGATCTGCCGTTGCCGAGCTCATTGGTCGAATGCAATCTCGAAACTGGACGAACCCACCAAATCAGAGTTCATCTCGAATCGATTGGTCATCCCGTAGTGGGAGATTCGACATACGGAGGTGCGCGAAGTTCGCTGTCTGCGCCGCGTCCGATGTTGCATGCGCTTCAGTTGGCCTTCTCGCATCCGATTAGTGGTCAATCGATGTCGTTTGAAGCCGAAATGCCCGACGACATGAAAGCATTGCTTGCACGTTGTAGCTAAACGACTATGGGCAATTGTTTTACTGATTTAGTGATGTAGTTGTGGCCAAGGCGATGTGCCTTTGGCCGCAGAGGCAATTTTTGCCAACGTGTAATCATCGAGGTGCTCGCGCATGTGCTCACCAGCAACATTCCAGATCGCGAGCAGTACGCAGTGTCCTTCATGATCGCATGAGCCATCCTGGTGTGGTTTTCCAAAATCACCAAGACTGATCGGGCCGTCGGCTGCAGCAATTATTTGTGAGAGCAAGATCTCTTCTGGTGGTCGAGCCAGTGTGTATCCGCCGCCTACGCCACGTTTTGATTTGACGAGGCCTGCACCCTTGAGCACCAAAAGAATTTGCTCAAGATAAGGCTGTGGAAGTGCGGTGCGTGTAGCGATGTCGCGCACCGATGTTGGGCCTGGCTCGCCTTCATGGAGGGCAAGAGAGAGAAGAGCGCGACACGCATAGTCGCCCCGAGTAGATACACGCACGGTTGTAGTGTAGATCGCGTGTCAGATCCAACGCTCCCTCAGTATTCGGGGGGTTGTATCTCCAGCATTATCCCAAGCCTGCTCGGGCCACGGGGCACAGATTCGGTTCCTGCATGGATGCCAAAAGCAGTAGAGGGAGCAAACCAAGTTGTATTGCTCGTCATCGACGGTCTTGGTTGGCATCAACTGCAAAGCAACATTGCGCATGCGCCAACGATTTCTACGATGCAAGGTGGATTGATCACCACGGTTGCACCATCGACAACGGTGACCGCATTGACGTCGATTACCACGGGTTTGACACCTGGCGAACACGGTCTCATGGGTTATCGCATGGACATGGGGCGTCACGTGATGCAGATGTTGCGCTGGGGAGATGAAAAGGGCGACTTGCGCACAACGTATCCGCCAGAGATGGTGCAGCCATGCCCTCCCTTTATGGGCGCGTCAGTACCGGTGCTGAGCAAAGCCGAACTTGAAGGATCGGCATTTACCGAAGCGCACTTACGTGGTTCTCGTCCGATGGGCTGGAGATCTTCGTCGAGCATTGCAGTGCAGGTGGGTCTCTTGTTGCGATCGGGTCAAAAATTTATTTATGCGTATTACGACGGAGTCGACAAGATTGCTCACGAGCGCGGTTTCGGTGAGTTTTATGAAGCAGAGTTGCGCCAAGCAGATCGGTTGGTTGCAGATGTTCTTGAGCAACTGACACCAGGGAGTGTGTTGATCGTGACGGCAGATCATGGTCAGGTGCATATCGGTGATGCATCAATAACTCCGCACCGCGATGTACTGGATCAAGTTGCGTATCAGTCTGGCGAGGGCAGGTTTCGATGGCTTCACGCACGTAATGGCGCAACCCAGTCGCTTCACGCAACCGCACAGGAACTGTACGGCGACGTTGCTTGGGTCGTCACTCGCGACGAGACGATAGACAATGGCTGGTTTGGTCCACGGGTGACCGATGCTGCGTGCAGGCGTCTTGGCGATGTTGCACTTGTGCCGTTTAAGGACGTGAGTTTTCATGAGCCATATGACACTGGTCCATATCAGCTGGTTTGCCGACACGGCTCGTTGACAGAAGCAGAAATGCATGTTCCGTTGTTGGCAATTGCCCAACGACCGTGAGATAATGCAATCATGACTGAAGTAGTGCAAGAAGAAGCCCCAGAAAACCCACCAGTAATTCCAAACGAAACGGTGACAGCACCAGCCAAGGTGATGCGCATCGGTTCGATGATTAAGCAACTGCTTGACGAAGTGCATTCAATGACGATGGATGGACCGGCACGCGAACGTCTTGCGGAAATTTATGAACGATCTATTGTTGAATTGACTGAAGCCCTGTCTCCCGACTTGGCAGAAGAGTTACGGATGTTGTCGCTGCCTTTTCGCGATGGAGTGACACCGTCAGACAGCGAACTACGAGTTGCCAAGGCCCAATTGGTTGGTTGGCTCGAGGGTCTGTTCCATGGAATACAGGCAACATTGTTTGCGCAGCAACTGGCCGCGAATCAGCAATTAAATCAAATGCGCCAATTGCCCAGTGGTCCTGGTGGGGCAGAGGCCCCAGAAATCTCGGATCGCCCTGGCACATATCTCTAGCCAGTTGCGAGTGAGGTTCAGCGAAAATCACAGGTAAGCACCACGGGTAAACACCCCACTGATAATCTCAGTCTTCCAACGCGGCTTTTTGCATTAAACATCGATCGAAAAACGAAAGGGGATCTAAGTGGGAGATTCGTTTACCCACTTGCATGTCCATACTGAGTTTTCGATGTTAGATGGCGCATCGCGACTTGACGAGTTGGTTGCCGCAGCCGCAGCCGATGGTCAGCCCGCGCTGGGAATGACCGATCACGGCAACATGTACGGAACGCTCGATTTTTATCGACAGTGCAAAGAGCAGGGTATTAAGCCAATCATTGGCACTGAGGCATACATGGCACATGAGCATCGCTCTGAGCGGCCTTCTCGGCGAGGCAGGGTGGATGATTCGGGTGGAGAAACTGAGTCTGGCGGCAAGGTGTACTACCACCTCACACTCCTTGCAGAAAACAATGTCGGCTACAAAAATCTGATTCAGTTGTCAAGCCGCGCATTTTTGGAGGGCTACTACTACCAACCGCGCATTGACTGGGAGTTGCTCCACGAGCATCATGAAGGTTTGATCGCAACGAGCGGTTGCTTGGGTGGACACGTATTGCAACGCTTGATGAAGGGCGACATCACTGGTGCCCATGATTGCGCTGGAAGGCTGCAAGATATTTTTGGCAAAGACAACTTTTTTATTGAATTGCAAGATCATGGACTTGCAGATCAAAAGCGAACCAATCCACTCTTGATTGAACTCTCACGCAAAATTGGTGCTCCACTTCTTGCCACAAACGACACCCACTACACGCATCGAGACGATCATGCCGCTCATGACGCTTTGTTATGTGTGCAAACAGGCTGCACGATGTCAGATCCAAATCGTTTCAAGTTTGACGGATCCGAACACTATTTGAAGAGCGCTCAGGAGATGCAGTGGTTGTTTCGAGACGTACCAGAAGCGTGCAGCAATACGCTGTGGATTGCCGAGCGAGCAAACATCGAGATTGAATTTGGAAATCCGGTGCTCCCAAACTTTGAGCTTCCAGCAGGATTCAAAACGGACGGAGAATATCTATATCACCTGGCTGTTGAGGGGGCCAAAGAGCGATGGGGTCAGAAGCTTCCACCTGCAGTAGTCGAGCGACTTAACTTTGAATTACAAACAATCGAGCAGATGGGTTTCAGTTCATATTTCTTGATTGTGTGGGACATGATTCGATATGCGCGCGACCATTCGATACGCGTCGGTCCTGGTCGTGGATCAGCCGCTGGGTGCGCCGTTGCGTATTGCTTGCGCATCACAGACTTGGACCCGATCAAGTACGACTTGCTGTTTGAAAGATTCTTGAATCCGAGTCGTGTCACTATGCCCGATATTGATATGGACTTTGACTCGCGTTACCGCGATCAGATGATTCGGTATGCGGCAGATAAATATGGTCGTGACCACGTTGCGCAAATCATTACTTTTGGCACGATCAAGGCACGTAATGCTGTGCGCGATGCAGCGAGAGTGCTGGGCAAGCCATATCTCGTTGGCGACAGGATTGCCAAGCTGATGCCGCCTGTGATTATGGGGCGCGACACTCCTCTGAGGTTTTGTTTAGAGCCCGATCCGAAAGGTGAACACAAAGACGGATATCGCGCTGCTGCAGAATTGCGGGCTTTGTACGAACTCGATAGCGAAGTCAAAGAAGTTGTGGACGTTGCACGCGGACTCGAAGGTCTCAAGCGCAACGTTGGCATCCACGCCGCTGCCGTGGTAATTACAAAAGAAAAATTGACTGAGTATCTACCTATTCAGCGCAAAACCGAACAGGGTCAAGATCCGGAAGATGCACCAGTGGTGACGCAATTTGAAATGCATGGTGTTGAGGCTCTCGGACTACTCAAGATGGATATTTTAGGGCTTCGAAACCTTGACGTGTTGAGCGATGCCAATGCCATGATCCGCCAATTTCGCGATAGCGACTTTGATGTAGACAAATTACCGATTGACGACAAGCCAACTTTTAATTTGCTTGCACGTGGTGACACCATTGGGGTTTTTCAGCTGGAGAGCACCCCAATGCGGGCGTTGCTGAGGTCCTTGATGCCAGAAACGTTTGAGCATCTTTCTGCAGTTCTTGCTTTGTATCGCCCTGGTCCAATGGGCGAGAACATGCATAATGATTTTGCCGACTACAAAAACAATCGCAAAAAGACCGAATATTTCCATCCAGATGCTGCAGAACTGTTGGGTGATACATATGGTCTCATGATTTATCAAGAGAGCGTGATGCGCGTGGCGCAAAAATTTGCCGGGTACTCGCTGGCCGAAGCAGACACGTTGCGAAAAGCATGTGGCAAAAAAGACAAAGTTGCGATGGCGGAACAACGCGCTGGCTTTGAAGCAGGTTGCATCAACTTGGGTTATGGGGATGAGTTGGGAACAACCATTTTTGACATGATTGAAAAGTTTGCCGACTATGCGTTTGCAAAAAGTCACGCATATGGTTACGGACTAATTTCATATCAAACCGCATATTTGAAAACGCACTTCCCGGTTGAGTACCTTGCATGTTTGCTCACCAGCGTCAAGACCAATTACGAGAAGGCGGCCGTTTATCTGTCTGACGCTCGCATGAACAACATTGTTGTGCTCACACCCGACATTAATCTTTCTGGCGTCAATTTTGAACCAGTGCTCGAAGGCGAGGTGCGCAAGATCACATTCGGCCTCTCTGCTATTCGCAACGTGGGCGAGGGTCTCTCGATGAAAATTGTTGAGCACCGCAACACATATGGCCCGTTCGAATCTTTTTACGACTTTGCTGAACGAGTACCAACAGACGTGCTTAACAAGAGGGCGATCGAGTCGCTGATCAAAGCAGGTGCGTTTGACAAGCTTGGACATCCACGTAAGGGGTTGCTTGCTTCATTCATGCCGATTATCGACACGACTCTGAAGCGTCGCGAAGAAAAAGATCAAGGTGTCATGAGTCTGTTTGGCGAGATGGAAGAAACTGAAGGTGGGTTCAGTGAGCGTCAGTTGATTCCAGACTTGCACTTTGAAAAATCTGAGCAACTGAAATTCGAAAAAGAAATGCTCGGACTGTACGTTTCGGATCATCCGCTGATGGGCATTGAAGGTGCTCTGCGACGTCGGGTTGATTGTTCAATTCCTGAAGCGCTCGAATCTGCTGACGGTGCGTTTATGACCATCGGTGGGATCGTCAACCAGGTCAATCGGCGCTACACCAAAAAAGGTGACCAGATGGCCACATTCATGTTGGAGGATCTGCAGGGTGTAATTGAGGTCACCGTTTTTCCGAAGACTCTCGAAAAATACGGGCATCAACTTGCCGATGACATGCTGATCTCGGTGCGGGGCAGAATGGATGCGCGCGATGAAACAAAAGTCGGCTTTATGGCCACTGAAATTATTGTTTTGGAAGGTTTGCGATCATCGCAGGACTCATTGCACTTGAGGTTCAGTGCTCAGGCGATCACCGAAACCCTGATTGCGGACTTGCAGGCGGTGTTGCTAGAGCACCCTGGTGATGCGCCTGTATTCCTGCATTTGTCAGACAACAAAGCAGTGAGCCTTGGCGCGCAATACACGGTCAACCTAGATCGAGTGATGGGTCAACTACGAGCATCGTTTGGAGATGCCGCAACGATTGCATAGATGACCCCTGCCGAAACCGAAGTTTTGCTGGCAGACTGTAGGCATGTCAGTTGTGGTCGAGACGCGTGATTGTGGGTCTCTGACCGATGCCGAACTTGATGAGTTGGCAGCAATGGGCGGGGCCTTCGGAATCGGCCCAGTGTCAAAGGCCAAAGACGAGTGGGTGTTGTTTACTAGCGCCCGTATTGACGGCAAGATTCACGGTTTTACCTTCTCGACGCTAGAGCGCATCGGTGGCACGCCTTGCGTGCTGGTCGGAATGATGAGCATCAAAAAGTCTGGCAAGCGCGACATGGTGTTGAAGGGCTTGATGGGCGAGGCCTATCACCGCGCACTGATGGCATTCCCCGACGAAGATGTCGTAGTCGGTTCACGGTTTGCATCGGCAAACGGTCTTGAGGCCTTTAAGTCACTCACTGAATTAATTCCTCGACCAAGCCATCGCGCAGTAGGCGAAGAGCGTGCATGGGGCAAGCGCTTGGCACGACGCTTTGGAGTCGAGTCTTCCTACGACGACCAGAGCTTCACCGTCAAGGTCAATGCACAAAGTGGTTTTCTTGATTACGAGACGTTGAAGCCAGAAAAGATCGAAGCCGATGTTGCTGCTCAGTTTGCAACTGCAACCAAGGCCAAGAGTGGCGTTGTGATTGTGCACGGTTGGACAATGGCCGAGTCTTTGGCCAAACTCGGCAAACACTAAGCAGTCAACGTTGGAGTTCGCCGACGTAGTACGCGGTCGGCGCATGACGCGCGGGTTTTCAACTCATCCCGTTAACTCAAAACTCGTTTCGCAGATCGTAGATCTTGCGTCGCGCGCACCATCTGCAGGCAAGACGCAGGGTTGGCACGCGCTGGTTATCACAGCGAGTGACACGGCAAAATTTTGGGATGACACACTTGCTGTTGAGAAGCGCGAGAGTTTTCGCTGGAAGCAATTGCTGGACGCCCCAGTTATTGCGCTCGTGTTTGCTGACCCGCTGGCATATGTGGAGCGTTACTCCGAGGACGACAAGGCACACACGGGATTGGGCGCAAGTGCAGAAACATGGCCGACCCCGTATTGGACTGTTGATGCTTCGTTTGCTGCGATGACGATGCTGCTTGCTGCCGAGGACGCAGGACTAGGTGCGTTGTTCTTTGCAGTATTTAATGGCGAGAAAGAATTGCGCGCCAGGCTGTGTGTTCCTGACAAAATGCAATTGATCGGTGCAATCGCACTTGGATGGCCACTTGAGAGTGATGCGTCGAATGCAAGCGCCAGTGCAGCTCGGACCCGCCGTAGCGCCGACCAAATTATTCACCTCAACGGTTGGTGAATTAACCCCGATCTGGTTGCAGGGCGACGCGTAGTGCTTCGTCAAAAGTCTTCGCGTCATTCGTTGGAGCCATACATGCGTATTGGCGACACACATAGGCAAGATCATCGTTGCGGTCGTGCCAGATAGGCGAGTCATAGCGCTCGCCCCAGGCACTTACCACGGTAGGCAGCCATTGGGCGTGTAGTTGCACTACCAAGTCGGGTCGATTGCCGGTGATTGCAACTTCGACTACACCGCGGTGTCGCAGGTGTGCAGCACTGAGCAAATTGCCGAACGCAGTTGGTGCGCTTGTAGCGATGTGAGAGAGCAATTGCGAAATCTGGTCGGCGTGCTGCACATAGCGCTCTTCGCCAGTAAGTGCAGCAAGTCGATACAACGCGAATGCTGCAGTCGAGTTGGCTGATGGGGTTGCGTTATCCATCAGATCTTTTTGTCGCACAATCAGCTGTTCGCCGGTGTGTGATGTTGTGAATATGCCGCTGTTTTCGGCATCCCAGTAATCGGATAACAGTTTGTTCGCAATGGTTTTGGCGTGAGTGATCCAAGAGGCTTTGCCGGTTGCTTCTGCAAGTCTGGTGAAGCCATCGACGAGTTGTGCGAGGTCAGCTCCAAGTGCTGCATGCTGCGCTTGTGGGTTTCCATCTTGATGCCAGCTGCGTTTGATTGTTGTTGTTCCAGATTCTGTGCATAATTGGTTGATCAGGAATTCTCCGTTTTTCACAGCAGCAGCGAGCCAGTCCGGTCGCTGCAGTAAGGCTGCAGCTTCCGCGAGAGTTGCCAGCATCATCCCATTCCATTCGGTGAGAACCTTGTCGTCTAGCCCTGGCCACGGGCGCGTATTGCGAGATTCAAGCAATAACGCTCGAGCGCGTTCAACTTGCGAGTTCCTCTTGAGATCGCCGCGATGGTGCAGTCTGCTCAAGATGTTTGTACCTTCGAAGTTTCCCGCTTCAGTTACTTCGTACCATTCGAGTGCAACTTCGTGCAGATCTTGGGGGAGAGTGTCTACGACCTGTTGGCGCGACCACACATAAAAATGTCCTTCAACCATGTGGCCCTGTTCGTCAGCAGAATCGGCATCTTGTGCACAGAAAAATCCGCCGCCTGGGTGGCTTAATTCGCGCAACACATAGTCGATGGTTTCAGAAGCAATCTGTAGCCAACGGGGTTCGTTGAGTGCCACACCAGCATGCAGGTAGACGCGAGCGAGTAACGCCTGATCGTACAACATTTTTTCGAAGTGGGGCACCAGCCACTGAGCATCCACGCTGTAACGGGCGAACCCACCACCGAGGTGGTCATACATGCCTCCAGAGGCCATCGCATCCAACGAAGTGGTCAGTATCTGCAGAATTTCTGCATTCGGGTTATCGAGATAGACCCGCAGTAGTAAATCGAGATTCATGGTGCTCGGAAATTTTGGTGCAGAACCAAACCCACCCCATTCGGCGTCAAAGGTCTGGCGCATCTGTTCGACTGCTGCGTTCAGATGCTCGGGTCCGATTAATGCCGACTGTGCACTTTCTGTATCGCCTGAGTTGCTAGTGATGCGGCTCGTGCGGCTCAGACTTTGCATGAGTGCCTCAACATTGATCTCAATGTCGTCGCGGCGGTTGTGCCACGCGTCAATAATTGCGTTCATTAATTGAATAAATGTTGGCTTCGGAAAATATGTGCCACCATAAAACGGCTTGGCATCTGGCGTAAGGAATACGGTCATTGGCCAGCCACCACGACCGGTCATGGCCTGCACTGCGTCCATATAAATTGCGTCGACGTCTGGTCGTTCTTCGCGATCAACTTTGATATTGACAAACAACTCATTCATCAGCGAAGCAGTTTCGACATCTTCAAAACATTCATGAGCCATGACGTGGCACCAGTGACATGCCGAGTAGCCAACCGAAAGAAGTATTGGCTTGCCGGTGACGCGTGCGAGAGCAAACGCCTCGTCACCCCACGGAAACCAATCAACTGGGTTATCGCGATGTTGGCGCAGGTATGGGCTGATCTCGTGACTCAGGCGATTGGACATGTTAAGAAACGGTGATGATCGAAGTAAATCCCAATCTCGGGAATGGCGCTTTTGCGGCTATTGAAACTTTGAGAGTGCACACTCCAGGCAATACAGGAGCAACGAGTACAGAATTACGCAACTTGCACGAACCATTGACAATTTTGAAAGTTCGCGTTCCCTTCGACGGGCTTCGAAGCAACTCGCTCAATGGAGTCTTGGTCTTGGAAGAAATAGTGGAGGTCGTTATCCATGCACCAGATTCGGGAATAGTTGATGCCGAGAAATGGGTGCTTGTAATCGATCCGTTAAGACCACTCGCTGCTGTTATTGAATAGCGAAGAAACTTGCGTAGGTCTTTGACGGTTGACCGATATGTCGTGGCAACAGCGTTGGCGATAGCGGTGCAATCTGCTGGCTCGCTTGTAGTTGCTTCTCCCGGAGCGGTGCATCGATACCACTGACTGGTGGCGGTAGCCAAAAAAGTTGACGCGGTACCTACTGCGAGTGCGCCAACACGACCTTTAGTGGTAAGTGATGCGGTGATGATTTTTGGAAACATCACGTCAAGTTCGGCAAATGCAGCAACCAAGTTGATGAGGCCATAACCAAACGTTGTGTCGCGCCCGGGTGCGCCGATGTCGGTGGCGGTGCGTTGCAGTACGTCGCGCACTTGAAGCGCAGTTATTGAAGGTTGGGCGGCAAACAACAATGCTGCTGCACCGGTGACGAATGCTGCAGCCATGCTGGTGCCGCTCTGAATTTTGTAGTCATTAGTGGCCGTAGAAAGGATTGAAGCCCCTGGGGCAGCAAGATCGATGTAATCGCCGCGTTGATCGAATGAAGTAACGCTGTTGTTGCGGTCTACGGCAGTCACTGCGATTGTGAGATCACTAGTACCAGGCCATTTTGGTGGCGAATCCGCAGCACCATTGCCCGCTGCAGCAACGACGAGCACATTACGATCAACTGCATACTGAATCGCTGCAGTAAGTGGCGTGCTCTCGGTTGCACGACCAAGAGAGAGATTGATCACTTTTGCGCCTGAGTCCACAGCAAGGCGGACTGCTTTGGAAACATCCTTGGAATCTCCAGACCCCTGTGCGTCCAACACTCTGATTGGCAAGATGCGAGATTGCGGTGCAACACCCGAACCACCTATTGCGTTGTCGGCAACTGCAGCGATGATGCCTGCTACGTGGGAACCATGACCCGCAACATGGACATCTATCGCTCCAACACTGTCGATTGATCCGAACATCGTGCGGCCGGCATCAAGATTGGCATTAAGGTCGGGGTGCGGACCACTGCCGCTGTCGATCACCGCAACAGTCACACCGGCACCACGGGTGATTTTCCAAACTGATGGTGTACCGATTGCAGTCAAGCCCCACTGTTGATCGAGCAGCGGGTCTATACCAGATGCGGCAAATGACGTTGTTGAATCGAGAGCGACAGCAAGAACAGTCGCACATGAAACAGGTAACGAGAGAGCGAGCACATGCGCGGCAAGACGCCTTGCAAATTTTTGCATCTACACGCCCATTGCGTGATAGCCGCCATCCACATGAATCACTTCTGCGGTCGTGGCCGGAAACCAGTCGGACAGCAGTGCGACACATGCGCGCGCAACTGCCGTTGAGTCATTGACGTCCCAGCCCAGTGGTGCACGATCGCTCCACACATCTTCAAATGTTTGGAAACCAGGAATAGATTTTGCGGCCATCGTTTTGATCGGACCAGCAGCAACAAGGTTGCAGCGAATATTCTTTCCACCCAATTCTTTGGCGAGATATCGGCTGGTGGATTCGAGCGCTGCTTTGGCGACGCCCATCCAGTTGTACGCAGGCCATGCAACAGTGTTGTCGAAGTCAAGGCCAACAAAACTTCCACCCGATGACATCAGCGGCACAAAAGCATCCGCAAGTGTTTTAAGTGAGTAGGCAGAAATCTGCATTGCAACGGCCACGTCGTTCCACTGTGCAGCCATGAAGTCGTCGCCCAAACACACTGCAGGGGCGAAACCGATTGCGTGAAGTACGCCGTCAACACTGCCGAGGTGTTGCTTTGCCCCAGCGCGCGCGCTCTCCACATGTTCGGCCACAGTCACATCAAACTCAACAACTTCGGCTGGGGTGTCGAGCTTGCGAGCGGTTCGCTCAGTGATGGAAAGACCCCGACCTGCTCCGGTCAAGAGAACTGTGGCGCCTTCGCGCTGAGCCAACTGAGCGACCCCGAAGGCCAACGAAGCATCAGTAAGCACCCCTGTAACCACTATCTTCTTGCCATCCAAAATTCCCATGCCATCAACGGTAGTTGTTGGGGGGTGTTTGTGGCAGGCTCGTTGGATGAAAATAGGAATAATTGGTGGTACTGGGCCTGCGGGTAGTGGACTTGCACTTCGCCTAAACGTGGCTGGCTACGACGTTGTGATCGGGTCACGAGAGAAGACTCGATCAATCGAGAAGGTGAAAGAGTTGCAAGCACTGTGGCCAAGCCACAAATTAACCATTCAGGGTGGCGACAACGCTGAAGCAGTGAATTGCGATCTTGTCGTCGTTGCAACGCCTTGGGATTCCACCGCCACGATTGTTGGGGACTATGCGAATCAACTAGCTGGAAAAATTGTGATCACAATGGCTAATGCATTGGTCAAAGTCGGCAAAGAGTTTCAGCCACTTGTTCCACCTCGCGGAAGCATTGCTGCCCATGTGCAAGCCGAAATTCCTCTGAGCAAAGTTGTTGCTGCGTTGCAACACCTGCCCGCAAAGGAGCTTGGCAACCTCAATCATCACGTCGACAGTGATGTGTTGATTTGCTCGGATCATCCTGAAGCAATCGAAACTGTGTGCGACATTGTTGAAAAAATTCCTGGCTGTCGACCACTCAACACTGGAAGGTTGTCGAACGCGCTTGCGCTCGAGGCTTTCACTGCAGTACTGCTGCAGATGAATGTGCGATACAAAACGCGTGTTGCGCCTCGGATGACCGGAATTCCAGATGTTGATCCTGTAAGTGGACGGAACTTGAAGATTTTATAATGCGTCTCTACGACACCGCCAAACAATCGGTGGTTCCGTTTGAACCAGGGCCAACAGTATTGATGTACACGTGCGGAATCACTCCGTACGACGCAACACATCTGGGTCATGCGTTTACGTTCATCAGTTACGACATCTTGATTCGACGGTTAATCGACCTTGGTCATGAAGTGAAGTGTGTACGTAACGTGACTGATGTTGACGACCCGCTGCTTGCTAAGGCACGCGAATTGGGTGTGCACTATCTTGACCTAGCAGCAGGGGAAGAGGCCCGCTTCACCGGCGACATGGAAGCGCTCGGAGTCTTGCCGATGTATTCCACGCCGCGCGCGTCGTCAGCCATCTCCGACATTCGTGGATTCATCGGCATGGTGATTGACAAGGGCTTTGCGTATCAGTCGGGTGGTTCCGTGTATTTCGATGTCACTCAGTCCAAAACTTTTGGAGAGATTTCGCATTATTCACAAGAAACGATGATCGAACTTGCTCGCGAACGTGGAGGCAATGTGGAAGACCCACATAAGCGTCATCCACTCGACTTCGTTTTGTGGCATCCATCGGCAGTGGACGAACCATCCTGGGAAACCATGTGGGGACCAGGCAGACCTGGCTGGCATATCGAATGCTCAGCACTTGCATTGCGCGAGTTGGGAACAACGATCGACTTGCATGGTGGCGGCAGTGATTTAATTTTTCCTCATCACGAATGCGAGCGCGCCCAGTCGGAAGCGGCGACGGGCGAACAGTTCGTGAAGCACTGGATGCATGTTGCGATGGTGTCGATGGATGGTCACAAGATGTCGAAGAGTCGTGGAAACTTGGTGTTCGTCGACAAGTTGCGAACGCGTTTTGATCCACTGGTAATCCGACTCGGATTGATTGAGCACCATTACCGATTTGAGTGGGAATGGGATGAAGAGATGTTTGCTCGCAATATTGACAGGCTCGCAAACTGGGGTACAGGAACAACGAACGATGACGACAAATTACTCAATTCGGTTCGTGACGCTCTTGATGACGATCTCGATACACCGCGTGCAATTGCGCTCATCGACAAGGCTGCAGCAAACGGAGTCGACGTGACAGTCGCTGCCCGTCTTTTGGGAATTGAGATCAAGCGCTAATTGAGACGTTCTCGTGAGCCTTTCGAACCTAGACTGACAAGCGAGATGAGTGCAGTAGAAACATTCGAAGTCAGCCTTCCTGACGGCACTAAAAAATCGTTGCCGCTCGGGTCGACGGCGCTCAATCTCGCCCAGGGGATTGGATCCCGGTTGGCGAAAGCCGCGGTTGCTGCGGTCGTTGATGGCGTAGAAACAGACCTCACCTGTACGTTGGGTGCCGGAGCGAAGGTTTCGATTATTACCGCAGAGAGCGAAGCAGGACGACATGTTTTGCGGCACTCAACGGCACACGTGATGGCCCAAGCAGTAGTGCAGTTGTTTGCTGGCGCCAAATTCACAATTGGTCCTGCAATAGAAGATGGCTTCTACTACGACTTTGAATTGCCGGGTGGCAAAACTTTCAGTGACACTGATCTTGCCGCGATCACCGAAAGAATGCGCGAAATCATCAAAGCAGACCAGTCATTTACTCGAGATGAAATGTCGGTCAAGGCTGCTCTCGAATTGTTTGCCGATCAGCCATACAAATGTGAAATTATTACACGCGTTACCAGCGGTTCTGCCGATGGCACTGATGCATCCGAGGTGCAGGGTGGTGACGTTGTAAGTGTGTATCGCAATACCGATTTGTTCGTTGACTTGTGTCGGGGTCCTCACGTGCCAACAACCGGCAAACTCGGACACTTTGCATTGATGAAAGTTGCTGGTGCATATTGGCGGGGCAATGAGAAGGGTCCGATGTTGCAGCGGATTTATGGAACGGCATGGGAGTCGAAGGCTGCGCTCGATGAACACATCACTCGTTTGGCAGAAGCGGAAAAGCGCGATCACCGGCGACTTGCTGTCGAAATGGATTTGCTCTCGTTTCCATCCGAACTCGGCGGCGGACTTGCCGTGTGGCATCCAAAGGGTGGAATTGTTCGCAAGTTGATGGAGGACTACAGCCGTCACCGACATCAAAATGGTGGTTACCAGTTCGTCTTTACGCCACATCTTGCTAATGCAGATTTGTTTGAAACTTCTGGCCACTTGCACTTCTATAAAGATGGCATGTATCCACCAATGGAGATGGACAACGGCACGTATTACCCAAAGCCGATGAACTGCCCAATGCATTGCTTGATCTATCGCGACAGACAGCGCAGTTACCGCGAATTGCCATTGCGTTTATTTGAGCTTGGCACTGTGTATCGATACGAGCGAGCCGGAACATTGCATGGCTTGTTACGAATTCGCGGTTTCACACAAGATGACAGCCATATTTTTTGCACAGAAGACCAGATGGCCGACGAGATCACTTCGTTGCTCGATTTCGTTATCTCGGTATTGCGCAAGTTTGGTTTTGAAGATTTTGAATTCAAACTCTCGACACGTGACCCAGAAAAATCGGTTGGCAGCGACGAGATTTGGGAAAAGGCAACTGCGGCATTGCGTGAAGCCCTGCATCGACATGGTGTTGACTATTCGGTTAATGAAGGTGATGCTGCGTTCTACGGCCCCAAAATTGATATCGATGTGCGCGATGCAATCGGCAGGAAATGGCAGTTGAGCACAATTCAATGTGATTTCAATCTTCCAGAGCGATTCAAGTTGGAGTACATCGGATCCGACAACGGTCGACATCAGCCGATCATGTTGCACCGAGCGTTGTTCGGCTCAGTCGAACGATTCTTTGGTGTGCTTCTCGAGCACTACGGTGGCGCATTTCCCACCTGGCTTGCACCTGTACAGGTGCGAGTACTTCCAGTGACGAGTGGTCACGAGCCGTACGCAACAAAACTTGTTGCGCAACTTCTGCGAGCCGGCTTCCGTGTTGATACAAGCGTTGCCGATGAGCAGCTGGGCAAACGAATTCGATCTGCAAAGTTGGAGCGTATTCCATACGTGCTAGTGGTGGGCGACGACGATGTGGCAAACGAAACAGTTGGAGTGAATCCTCGCGGCGGTGAAGTGATACGCGATGTCAAGTTCGCAGACTTTGCGAAGCAGTTGCAAGACGAAACTGTCGATCTCACTACTGATGCAACTACCGACGTCTCTGGAATGGCGTTGTAGTCGATATGCGCCTGGAGCGACTATGGAACGGTTGGCGTGCGCAATACGTGCAGGGCGACACAAAGAAAAGCGACTCGGGCAAGTCGGTGTTCAGAGAAATTCTTGAGTCAGATATGAACGACGAAGACTCGCATATAGTCCATCGCGGCGTTCATTCGTTTGTGATTCTCAATGCGTTTCCATATTCTCCCGGTCATTTGTTGGTTTTGCCATATCGCGAAGTACCCGAACTTGAAAACCTCACGGTGGAAGAGCACGACGAGATTTGGTCGGCAGTCACGTTTGGTGTACGAGTGTTGAAATCTGAATACAATCCGCAAGGCATCAACGTCGGCATCAATTTGGGTGCTTCGGCTGGTGGAAGTATTGCTCAGCACCTCCATGTGCACATCGTTCCTCGGTGGGGTGGCGACACCAATTTCATGGTTGCTATTGCCAACACCAAAATTCTGCCTGAAGCCTTGGATGTCACGGCTGCGCGTGTGAGAACTGCGTGGAAAGTACTCGAATCGCAAAACAAGGAAGCAGGGAAGTAACCAATGTCAAGCAACGAAATACGCGACGCACTGCCGGACGATCTAGATATTTCTGCATTTGTCGGGCCGTACCAATTTCCTGATAACCATCGGCGTCGGATTCCTGGATTCATTTATCTTGGTGTTGCAGTTGCATGCTTTGGGTTGTGGCTCGCAGCGCAATCGGCAAATTCGTCACTCGGGCAAAGTGGTCTTGTGAATGATGGAATGCTCATCGTTGCGATTGTCCTCAGCGTGTTCGGATTATTCGTATTGAGTTCATCTTGGAAAATGACAGTTGACGAAAAGACTGCACTCGTGTTTGCGAGTCGCGCGGTTGGCTTTGCAGTAGGGCATTCTTCTGCTCAACAGGTATGGCGTGGATTTCGTAGTCGACCCACTTGGCGCGTGTTTTGTTACAGCGCTGAAGAACCCCCAGTACAACGGGGTTTGGTCTTGGTGGATGCAATAGATGCTTCAATTGTCGAATGTTTAGTTGAAGCCAACCCAGACAAGTAGGCTTTCGCACATGTTTGATGGTCGGTTTCGCGCAGAGATCGAGCGCGTTGTGCGCCCTGTTGGCAAGTTGCTGCTGCGCACAGGTTTGTCGCCTGATCACGTCACCATCTTGGGTCTGCTCATTGCAATTGGCGCATCGGTTGCTATTGGTCTTGGATCATTGCCTCTCGGTCTCGCCCTTGTCATCTTGTCGGCGCTTCCCGACATGTTTGATGGTGCGCTCGCCAAGGCATCAAATTCGGCAAGTCAACGTGGTGCGTTTTTTGACTCAGTCATTGACCGAGTAAGCGACTCGTTTTTGCTCGGTGGTGTGGCGTGGTATTTGGCCGATACCCGCGGGGCCACAGCCGCTGTCTTGCCGTTTGCGGTGATGGCGGTTTCATCACTGATTTCGTATCAACGAGCCAAAGCCGAATCGCTTGGTCTTCATGCCAAGGGTGGTTTGATGGAACGAGCAGAGCGCATCATTGTTTTGTGCTTCGGATTGTTATTTGGTTCGTTGCTGTGGTGGGTGATGTGGGCGATGCTCATACTGACCACGATGACCGCGGTGCAACGTTTTGCAAAGGTTTGGAAACAGGCTGCAGTTGCTCCTGTTACTGCACAAAAACAAGAAGTGCGTCGATCACGCCGTGCCTCACGTCGTGTGCGTCGTGATGATTATCGCGAACGTTTTGCGCGCCGCCGCCGATTGCAATAATTTTACATGGCGAGTAGGAGCAATAACACGGCAGATCACATTGCTGTTGCTGGCTACAAGGTCGCATCGATGCTCGCTCGTGTCGCTCCTGCATCGGTACTCACTGGAGCATCTGCTGGCGTAGGGAGTTCTCTGGCAAGAGCAATGAAGCAAAACAGGGCGATGGTGATGCGACATTTACAACGAGTTGATCCAAGCCTGACGGGTAAGCGATTGCACGTAGCAACGCAGCAGGCGTTTGTGAGTTACACGCGTTATTACTTAGAGACATTTCGTTTGCCATCGCAATCCACGACTCAAATTGCTGCGGGGCATCAAGTCGAGGGGTTCGAGCACATCGAGCGTGCGGCTTCGCATGGCAAGGGCACAATTCTGGCGTTGCCACACATGGCTGGGTGGGAATGGTCGGGGCGTTGGTTGATTGATCAGGGATTCCAATTGACTGCAGTTGTGGAGCGCTTAGAAAATACCGAATTGTTCGAGTGGTTTGTAAATCTACGTTCGCGTTATGGGGTCAATGTGATTGCACTGACTGATGACGCGGGTGTGGCTGTTGGCAAAGCCTTGCGCGACAACCATGTCGTGTCGCTGCTGTGCGATCGCGATATTCCAAAAAATGGCAAGCGCACTGGGGTGCAGGTGCAATTTTTTGGTGAAACCACGACGGTGCCTGCTGGTCCTGCATTTTTTGCATTGCGCACGGGTGCATCACTCTTGCCAATGGCAACTTTTTTTACTCCCGGTGCCAATGGCCATAAAGCAGTGATCAGACCTGCGCTAGTGGTTGAGCGACAGGGTTCTTTGCGTGAAGATGTCGCACGCATTACTCAAGTGTTGACAACCGAGATTGAAAATCTCATTCGCCAAGCGCCAGAGCAGTGGCATTTGTTTCAGCCAAATTGGCCGAGTGATCCTGGTTATGAGGAAGCGACAGTCGCTTAGCCAAGCACGTCTTGTAATACTTGCAAGCGATCTCGGTTAACTCGATACCAAATCCACGTGCCGCGCTTGGTGCCGGTGATCAGGCCCGCCTCGCGTAACACCTTCAAATGGTGACTTACGGTTGGCTGTGAGCGACCCGTCGGTTTAACCAACGAACACGCGCATGTTTCTGCATCGGCAGATGCGGCGATGAGGCTAAAAAGTTTGAGTCGCACAGGGTCTGCAAGTGCGGCGAAGCCCTTGGATAAATCGACAGCATCCCGCGTCTTGAGAAATGCCTCAGTGACAGGCGAGCAACAGTTTTCGGTGGTCTGTGTTATATTGATAACTATCAATATAACACAGAATAAGGAGATCGTTGTGTCACGAGTTCAACTAGCACTCAATGTTTCAAACCTGGCTGAAGCAATTGAATTTTATTCAAAGATGTTCAACGCAACTCCTGCCAAGGTTCGCGAGGGCTACGCCAACTTTGCCATCGCTGACCCACCGCTCAAATTGGTATTGATCGAAACACCCCGAGATGTCATGGCCGAGTACCAGCATCTCAACCATCTCGGCGTAGAACTTGAGACGACTGCTCAAGTTGAGAGTTCGATTGAAAGATTTGAACAACTAGGCCTTGTTGATTCTGTTGAAAAAGACACAACGTGCTGTTATGCGGTGCAAGACAAAGTGTGGATGCAAAGTCCTGATGGGGCTCCCTGGGAGTACTACACAGTGTTGTCAGATGCGCCAACTTTCCACGCGACTATCGACCAGAAGTGCTGTTAGTGACAACTGATTCAAAAATCTCAATGCCGCGCCGGCTAGCGGCTGAAGCAATTGGGACAGGGCTGCTGATTGTTGCGGTCATTGGTTCGGGAATTATGGGCGAGAGACTCACCGACATTGTGGCGCTGCAATTGCTGTGTAACGCTGTCGCTACCGGTGGGGCATTGGTCGCACTGATTTTGATCTTCGCACCTGTGTCAGGGGCATCCTTCAATCCAGTTGTGGGCATTGTTGGAGTATTTACTGGAGAGGCGACAGTTCGAGACACAGCGATTTATGCAGTCGCACAAACAGTTGGTGGATGTTTGGGTGCTGTCACAGCAAACCTGATGTTTGATTTGGATGCCATTAATATTTCGCAAAAAGTTCGCTCTGGTTCAGGGGTTCTGTTCTCTGAAGTTGTTGCAACAGTTGGTCTACTACTGGTGATCTACGGGACTATTCGTGCACAGCGTGCAAATTTGGTGCCGTTCACTGTTGCGGCATGGATTACTGGAGCATATTTTTTCACTTCGTCAACTTCGTTGGCAAACCCAGCAGTCAGCGTTGCTCGAAGTCTGAGCAACACGTTTGCCGGAATTGCTCCAGAGTCAGTGACGATGTTTGTACTGATGCAACTTATTGGCGCCATGCTGGCAGTGGTGATCATCAAGTTTGTTTTTGGTAAACCGCGTTCATGAAGGGTGTCTTGTTTTTATGCATCCACAACTCTGGTCGATCGCAAATGGCGGCTGGGTTTATGCGCCATCTCGGTGCAGGTCGGGTCACCGTCTTTTCGGCTGGTTCCGAGCCCGCGAACGCAATTAATCCCTCTGCCGTTGCGGTGATGCAGGAAGTCGGAATCGACATTGCATCTGCTCAACCGCAATTGTGGACGATGGAGATGTTGGATGCTGTCGATGTCGTTGTGACGATGGGTTGCGGTGATGCGTGCCCGTTTTTGCCCGGTAAGAAGTATGTGGACTGGCCGCTCGAGGATCCTGCGGGTCAAGGCGTGGTCAACGTGCGTCCGATCCGCGACGAAATTCAACGACTCGTTGAGGACTTACTCGCGCAAATTGCGTAACTATGTCTTACTTACATTATGCAAATGCATCAAAAAGTTCGTTGATTGCTTTTGCCTGACCGCCAGAGGTAGACGACATCACTGCAATTGGCAAAACACCTGCGTTGGCCCATACTGCAAATTGTTCGCGAACTTGTGGTGCAGTTCCCGAGATAGTGCAGTCGCGTAGCCATGAGTCGCTCATTGTCGCTTGCAAAGTTTGCACCATTGATTCTTTGGGAGTCGTCGCGAGCACATGCTCGATCGCGTCCATCTCGTCGACGTAACCAGCGTTACGCCAATAGTTGCGATAGTTGGGGAGCGAGACATAGCCCGTCAGCGTTTTTCGGTGCAAGGCCAATGCTGTGTCAATGTCGTCGCTGATGATGGTTGGAACCATGTTGGACATAAAGAATGTTGATTGTTTGTCGGCGGGGAGTAACGCAACCTGACGACCAATGTCGCGCAACGATGCATTTGCCCAAATAGCGCCTTGCGATATTTGGTGTGAGAGTGCGAGCATTTTGTCTCGCAGGGTCGCTAGATAAATCGGTGGGAGTTCTCCAGAAAATTTTTCATTTGCACGCATCGCTGCAACGTAATTGGCAATGTCGCTGAGTGGCTTGCCAGTCTCGACTCCGAGACGTTGCACCACCGGTCCGTGGCTGACTCCAATCCCGAGACCAAATCGTCCACCAGAAATTTCGTGAATGTGTGCAGCGGTATTTGCTGTCTCGACTGGATGGCTGTAATACATCGGTTGTATCGATGTCCAGTAATGAATAGTGCTTGTGGCATGAGCGAGTGAAGCGCACAGCGCCATGGTGCCGCCGAGGCTTGGACAGGCAAGACCTGCAAAGCCAAGTTGCTCAGCATTTTGTGCCAACTCCAAAATTGCATTGCGCTTGGTGGGCGATGCAACGATCGAAATTGCTGGCTTGGAATACGGGTTTGTAGGGAATTGCGTCATGGTCTTACTGCTTTCGTGCTGACTTTGTATTTTCCGTTTGAAAAGCTTCTAGACGGTCTACCGTATACGGCGTGAACATGTTGCGGGTTGCAATGGTGAGTCCCTACAGCGTGTCAGTTCCGGGTGGAGTGCAAGCCCAAGTCATGGGTTTGGCGCGCGAGCTTCGCCGCATCGGCCACGAAGTACGAGTGCTTGCGCCATGTGATGGTCCGCCTCCTGAGCCATTTGTGACACCGTTGGGTCAGAGCCTGCCAACTTCTGCCAACGGATCCGTTGCACCGCTTGCGCCAGATCCATCAGCAGCATTGCGCACGATTCGCGCCCTTAATGATGAGGCGTTCGATGTCATTCATCTCCACGAACCCATCGTGCCTGGTCCTACGGTCACGAGTTTGTTGTTGCGGCTCGCGCCGACGGTTGGAACATTTCATGCCGCTGGCGATTCATCGTCGTATCGGGTACTCAACAAAACTGCGCGTTGGGCGGCCAACCACTTGAGTGCGCGCGTTGCGGTGTCTGAAGCCGCGAAGGAACTTGCATCGAGATATCTCGATGGCGACTATCAGGTGCTGTTCAATGGCATTGAAACTTCTCGCTATCTAAAAATTGGTGCGCAACGCGAGACTCAACCAACTATTTTTTTCTGTGGGCGTTTTGAGCCACGCAAAGGACTTGAGGTGTTACTTGGTGCGATGAAGCACTTGCCGCACAACTTTGCACTGTGGATAGCAGCAGATGGTCCTGGCATAGACGAGATGCACAAGCTGTATGAAAACGATCATCGCATTTCATGGCTTGGCCGAATTACCGAAACAGACAAGCTCGATCGACTCTCGCGCTGCACTGTCTTTTGCGCGCCTTCATTGCGCGGTGAATCATTTGGCATTGTTTTGCTTGAGGCAATGGCTGCGGCGGCCCCACTTGTGACAACCGATATTGATGGGTACCGAAATGTTGCAACGCACGAAGTGAATGCATTGCTCGTTGCTCCTGGCGACGAGGAGCAATTAGCAAATTCGATTACTCGGATCGTTCACGACACAAATTTGTCGCAGCGTTTGGTGGCTGGTGGTCTTAAGCGTGCAGAGGATTTTTCGATGCAACGACTTGCTACCGAATATGTAGCAATCTACGAGAGGCTCTTGGCGGCTGAAAAAAATAATGAGATTGCAGTGCCGCCAAATAGACTTTTGGCAATGTTTGAGCATCGCGTGCTCCGCCGACCACAAGTCGGCCAAAATTGATACGAACATGTCAAGACGCGATATCACGAGACTGAACTAGACTGAGCAACATGAACATTCTTGTTGTATTGATCGTTGTTGCAGCCTTGTTGCTGGCGTTGGTGCTGCTGTATAACTCGCTCGTTGGTCGCCGCAACGAAGTTGACAACGCATGGTCTCAAATTGATGTGCAACTCAAGCGCCGACTTGACCTCATTCCAAACTTGGTCGAAACCGTCAAGGGATATGCCGCCCATGAAAAGGCAACACTTGACGCAGTAATCCAAGCGCGGAATTCGGCGATCGGAGCCACGTCTTCGCCAAATGCCCAAGCAGCAGCTGACTCCGCAGTCACCGGGGCACTGCGACAGTTGTTTGCACTTTCAGAGGCGTACCCAGACCTCAAGGCCAATCAAGGTTTTGTTTCGTTGCAAGAAGAACTGTCCAACACCGAGAGTCGCATTGCGTATGCGCGACAATTTTATGGCGATGCTGTGCTGTCGTACAACACGGCAATACAAAAGTTTCCTGGATCGCTCGTTGCTGGTTCGTTCAAGTTCACTCAGCGTGAATATTTTGAGGCCGAAGATGCTGCGCGCACCACACCCGAAGTTAAGTTTTAGTTAGATCGGAAGTCAAAAGTTTCATGAATGACCTCATTGCGTCAAATAAGCGACGCACATTTTTCTTACTCACCGGATTTGTCGTCATCGCCGTGTTGGTTGGCATGGCTGTTGGTGTGCTCATCGGCAACGGTGCCACAGGGACGGTTATCGCGTTGGTGTTCTCGGCCGCGTTTGCTTTTGGCTCTTATTGGAAATCAGATTCTGTGGCATTATCTGTGAGTCGCGCAGTGCCAGCCGATCCTGTTGAGTTTCGTCGCTTGCACAACTTGGTGGAAGGCTTGTGTATTGCAAGCGGATTACCAAAACCGCGCGTATTTGTGATTCGTGATGATGCGCCTAATGCATTTGCGACTGGTCGAAATCCCAAGCATGCGGCAATCGCTGTCACGACTGGTTTGCTCGAGAAGATGAATCGTGTCGAGTTGGAGGGCGTTGTTGCGCACGAACTCTCACATATTAAGAATTACGACATTTTGGTGAGCACCTTGGCGGTCACTCTGGTTGGCACGATTGCTCTCATCACCGATATCACTATTCGCATGATGTGGTGGAACGGCGGGCGAGTGAGCCGCGGCAATGACCGCCGCGACAGCACCAATCCACTTGCATTTGTTGGAATTGCGTTGTTGATTCTTGCACCGATCTTGGCCAAGATTATGCAGGCTGCTGTCAGTCGAAGGCGCGAAACGTTGGCCGATGTCTCGGCATGCAAAATGACTAGGTATCCGCCAGGGCTTATCTCGGCACTCGAAAAACTTCAGGCCGATAGCACCGTCACTCATTCGGCCAGCATGGCAACGGCGCATATGTGGATTGAACAGCCGATGTCTGGCGTGAATGACGCGGGTCGATTGGGTATGTGGCATAGACTTTTTAATACGCATCCCCCATTAGCAGAAAGAATTGCGCTGCTCAGAGAGATCTAACCATGAAAAATCGCACACTGATATTCGGGTCAATCGTTGCAACATCAATGTTGGCGCTGGCTGCCTGCGGAGGCTCGTCGGGCTCATCAAGTTCGGTTGATACTGCCGTAGTCGACACCACTGTTGTTACAGAGACCACTATTCCAGAGACCACTATTCCAGAGATCGTCAACCCGTTAACGGGTTTGCCAAATACTGATCCATCTACGCTGACTCGTCCTGCAATGGTTGTAAAAATTGATAACCATCCATCTGCTCTTCCGCAGTTGGGCATCAATCAAGCAGATATTATTTTCGAATATAACGTCGAAAAGTTGACACGACTTGCAGCAGTTTTCCAAAGCGAAGGCTCAGACCCCGTTGGCCCAATTCGCAGCGGTCGCTTTCAAGACATCAACATGGTGAGTTCGCTCATCAAGCCGTTGTTTGTGTGGAGCGGTGGCAACGAACAGGTAACGGCAGCGATCAAAAAATCTGATCTCGTTGACTTGAGCTACTCAGTGGCAAACAAGGATGGTGGTTTCGCTCGCGATCGCGATCGCTCAGCACCACACAACTTGATTGCAGAGACTACAAAGTTGTGGACATTGAGCCCAGAGGGTTCGGCGCCACCACCTGCACAGTTTTCGTATCGCACTGCAAGCGATGCAGCACCAGCAACTGCCAAGCCAACAGCAGGAGTAAAAGTGTCGATGGATGGTGTGAAAGTGCAATGGGACTGGGATGCAACCACCGGAGAATTTTTGCGGTTGCAGGACAATACGCCCGTTGTGGATACTGATGACGTTCGACTCGCCGTACCCAATGTGATCGTGCTCGAAGTTGAGTACACCAACAGATACAGCCCGACGTCCAAGACCCTTGGTGGCGGCAAAGTATATGTTTTTACTAACGGCACGTTGATCGAAGGCACATGGGAGCGAACCGATCGCTTGAAACCGTTCTTGCTCAAAGATTCGGGTGGGGCAGTGATCAAACTCACTCCTGGCCAGACCTTCGTTGAGGTTGCGCGAGCAGCAAAAACAGCCGTGGTGCCTGTGGGCACAAACCCAGACGACGTCAAGTTTCTCTAAGAAAACTGTCACAAATAACCGACCGTTTTTGTCGGTAACGGCTTCGGTACGATAGATCACATGACAAAGAATGCTGCACGCACAACTGGATCAATGCAGGTCAAGCGCGGTTTGGCCGAGATGCTCAAGGGTGGCGTCATTATGGACGTCGTCAACTCTGAACAAGCAAAGATTGCTGAAGATGCTGGTGCGGTAGCGGTGATGGCACTCGAGCGAGTGCCCGCCGACATTCGTCGTGACGGCGGTGTTGCTCGCATGAGCGATCCAGAAATGATTATGGCAATTCAGGCATGTTGCACTATTCCAGTGATGGCCAAAGCACGCATCGGACATTTTGTTGAAGCCCAAATTTTGCAGTCGCTCGGTGTTGACTTCATAGACGAATCCGAAGTACTCACACCTGCCGACGAAACCCATCACATCGACAAGCTGGCATTTGATACGCCGTTTGTTTGTGGTGCAACCAACTTGGGCGAAGCACTCCGTCGCATCAGCGAGGGCGCTGCACTCATTCGTTCAAAGGGTGAGGCTGGCACAGGCAATGTTGTCGAAGCAGTCCGCCACTTGCGCAACATATTCGGTGATATCCGCAAGATCACTCAAGCCGACTCGGCTGAATTGTTTGATTGGGCCAAAAAACTCGGCGCGCCATTGCCTCTAGTTCAAGAAATCGCTGAGACTGGCTTGTTACAAGTTCCGTTGTTTTGTGCAGGCGGCATCGCCACACCTGCCGATGCTGCGTTGGCAATGCAACTCGGTGCTCAGTCAGTGTTTGTTGGTTCCGGAATCTTTAAGAGCGACGATCCTTCACCCCGTGCGAAAGCGATTGTCGAAGCAACGACGCACTTTATGGACGCCGACATTTTGGCAAAAGTGAGTCGCAATCTTGGTGCTCCGATGACAGGCATCGGCATGGACCAGATCAACGAGCGTTACGCCGAGCGTGGCTGGTAGTCAACTCGGTAGTTGTGAGTGTGATGTCATGACGGTGGCGATCTGAAAATCAAGGTCGGTGTTTTAGCGCTACAAGGTGCGTTTGCAGTGCACGAAGAAATGTTGCAGAGTCTCGGTGCAGACACAGTGCAAGTGAGAACGCGCCAAGATCTCAATTTAGTGGACGCGCTTGTGATGCCAGGCGGAGAATCAACAACGATGTCGCACTTGCTCAGCACATCGCAATTGTTTGACCCGATTGCCGAACGAATCAAGGACGCGATGCCAGTATTTGGAACCTGCGCAGGCATGATCTTGTTGGCAAAGAGCATTGCTGACGGGCGGCTAGATCAGCGGTTTTACGGGGCGATTGATATCGATATTCAGCGCAACGCCTATGGTCGTCAGGTGGAGAGTTTTGAAACCGATCTGGATGTCGAGGGGCTGGAGTCACCTTTCCACGCAATGTTTATTCGTGCACCACAAGTAGTTCGAGTCGGTGCAGACGTTGAGGTGCTCTCAATGCACGAGGACAAGGTGGTGCTGGCACGCCAAGGTTCGGTTATGGTGGCGTCGTTTCATCCAGAATTAACGAGTGACAGTCGCATTCATTCATTGTTTTTGCAGGAGGTGTAGAGATGTCAGGCCATTCCAAATGGGCAACGATCAAACACAAAAAGGGCAAAGCCGATAAAGCCCGTGGCAAGACGTTTGCAAAACTTGCACGACAACTCGAAGTCAGTACCCGGGAAGGTGGTGGAGACCAAGCGTCGAACGCATCGTTGCGCACAATTGTGCTTAAAGCAAAAGCGGCTCAGATGACAAACGACGCAATTGATCGCGCGATCAAACGAGGAATGGGCGAGCACTCTGGTGCGGCGTTTGAATCGATTACGTATGAGGCTTATGCGCCGGGCGGTGTTGCAATGTTGATTGATGCACTCACTGACAATCGCAATCGCACCGCATCGGATGTGCGGCTCGCGTTTAGTAAGTCGGGAGGCGCGATGGCAGAGCCTGGCGCCGTCGGCTGGCAGTTTTCACGCAAGGGTGTTGTGCAGATAGACAAATCGGTTTCGGAAGATGAAGTGATGATGGTTTCGCTTGAACATGGGGCAGAAGATGTGGTGGACGACGGCAATACATGGCGCGTGACATGTGATTCACATGCGTTGTACGAACTCAAAGCTTCATTGGAAGGTGCCGGTATGACGGTTGTCAGTGCAGTGTCAACAATGGTTTCGTCGCTTCAAGTTCCAGTTACCGATATCGCCGATGCTAAAGCAATCTTGCGGATCATGGATGATCTGGAAGACAACGATGACGTGCAAGATGTGTACGCTAATTTCGATATGAGCGATGCAATTCTTGAGGAGGCAGCATCATGAGCGTGGCAGTTGGAGAAAAGGCACCGGGGTTCACGTTGCTCGGCAGCGGTGGCAAGTCATATTCATTGTCTGACTATGCAGGCAAACCTGTTGTCCTGGTTTTTTATCCTGGCGACAACACCGCAGTGTGCACAAAGCAATTGTGTTCGTACAACAACGAACTAGCGCAATTTAATGACATCGGTGCACAAGTGCTCGGTATTTCGGCACAGGACGTTGCAAGCCACGATGCATTTTCTGCCAAGCACGGTTTCGGGTTTCCGTTATTGGCCGATACCAAAAAAGATGTGGCAGGGGCCTATGGAGTGGTTGGACTATTGGGCATGGTGAGGCGCAGCATTTTTGTGCTGGATGCCCAGGGCGTTATCCGCTACGTACACAGATCTGCAGTCGGACTTACCTTTCGCCCAGTTGACGAATTGGTAACTGCACTGCGTTCGGCCCTCTAAATCCTTACCTAGCAGGTGTTTTGGCACTAGGATAGAACATATGTTCGCCCAGTCTGAAGCGCTCGTCGTGCTCGGCATTGACCCTGGTTTGACCCGCTGTGGGTACGCAGTGTTGAGAAGTCAATCGCTGCAGCAAACCGACGTGGTTGCGCTTGGTGTGATGACGACTCCAGCAACTGAACAATTGCAGCACCGGTTGTGTGCGTTGCAACTGGATATCGAGAAACTGATCGATGAAACTCAGCCCAATGCGATTGCGGTGGAGCAAGTATTTTTTCAAAACAACGTGCGTACCGCAATGAGCGTTGGTCAGGTGAGTGGGTTGGTTCTCGCGATGGCTAGCAGGTTGGGAATCGATGTTGTTCAATACACGCCAAGCCAAGTGAAAAGCGCTGTCACTGGTTCGGGAACTGCCAATAAGTTGCAGGTGCAAAAGATGGTACAAAAGCGTCTTGGTCTTTCATCATTGCCGGAGCCTGCAGACGCAGCCGATGCTGCTGCGATTGCGCTGTGTCATCTGGCAGTGGCTCCCTTGCGTGGCAGTATTCTGCGCGCCAAAAATGCGGTAGGTGCAAAATGATTGGGTCGTTGCGTGGAGTAGTGATTGAGCGCAATCAGGATTCGACCGTGTTGCTCGAGGTTGGTGGTGTTGGCTATCTCATCCATGTCACACCCCGCACACTTGGTGAGCTCGAGCCGACATCGCAGGCTTTTGTCTACGTGCATCAACACATTCGCGAAGATGCACAGACGCTGTACGGTTTTTTGGACAGAGACGAGCGACGCACCTTCGAGATTCTGATCGCAACACACGGAGTCGGCCCAAATATGGCGATGTCAATACTCGCCACACACACGCCGCGTGCATTGATCGACATTGTTGCCACCAACGATCACGGAGCACTGACTCTGGTGTCCGGGGTTGGTCGCAAAACTGCTGAACGACTGCTGATCGAGTTGAAAGGTCGAATGAATCTGCCCGTTATGGACACGCCCCAAGGTGAACAAGCACACGGTCATCGTGCAGTGACCGATGTGCGTGAAGCATTGACAGGGCTTGGGTATTCAAACGAAGAGATTCGTGATGTACTGAGAGAGTTGTCAGCCACAGACACCGCAGAAAACTTGTTGCGCCAGGCGCTTAATGCATTGGGAGTGAAACGTGCGTGAAGAATTTGTAGATCCGCATAAGCGCTCGAAAGACGAGAGCGACGACGGCGAGATGTTGGATGAAGTTGGGCTGCGACCACGCTCCCTCAGTGATTTCGTCGGTCAACGCGAACTCAAAGAGCATCTCAGCATTGTGCTCGAAGCTGCAAGACGCCGAGGTCAGGCAGCAGACCATTTATTGTTCGCTGGTCCACCTGGGCTTGGCAAAACCACACTTGCCGGAATTGTTGCAACCGAAATGTCTGCACACCTCCATGTCACTTCGGGCCCAGCGCTTGAGCGTGCCGGAGACCTGGCTGCAATCTTGACCAAACTCGAAGACAACGACGTTTTATTCATCGACGAGATTCACCGTTTATCGCGCACTGTTGAAGAAATCTTGTATCCGGCAATGGAAGATTTTCAGATCGACATTGTCGTAGGTAAGGGTCCATCTGCTTCGTCGATTCGCCTGACATTGCCCAAGTTCACGTTGATCGGTGCAACGACTCGTACGGGGATGATCACCGGACCACTACGTGATCGGTTTGGACTTGTAGCCCGACTCGATTATTACGACAACAACGAGCTGCAATCAATCATCAGTCGTGCGGCAGGTATTTTGCAGGTCGATATTGATGGACAGGGTGCCGCCGAAATTGCTCGACGCTCACGCGGAACACCGCGCATTGCTAATCGGTTGTTGCGACGTGTACGCGATTTCGCCGAAGTTCGTGGTGACGGCACGGTGGACAAGGTGTCTGCCAATGAAGCCTTAAGTGTGTTTGGCGTAGACGAACTTGGGCTCGATAAAGTTGATCGCGCAGTACTAAGTGCAATCTGCGTTCAATTTGGTGGCGGACCAGTCGGGTTGTCAACTCTTGCAATCAGCGTGAGCGAGCAAACCGAAACCATTGAAGATGTGTATGAACCATTTTTGATTCAGCAGGGGATGATTGCGCGCACCCCGCGGGGTCGTGTTGCAATGCCGCTTGCTTATGCACACCTTGGTTTGCAGACACCTGCACAACATCCAGATCTTTTCGCCTAAGTTTCTTTAGTCGCTATGCATCTATCGGATATTGATTATGACTTGCCGCAGCACCTCATTGCGCAGCACCCAATAGAACCACGTGATGCTGCGCGGTTGCTCGTCGATATTGATGTGAACGATCCCAGTAGCGAACCAGAGCATCGACATGTTTTTGACTTTGTCGCATTTGTGAGACCAGGCGATGTTGTGGTTGTCAATCACACGCGGGTGATGCCAGCACGTGTGATCTTGCATCGTGCAAGCGGTGGCGTCGTTGAAGCATTGCTGCTGGAAGAGAAGGATGCGGGCACAACGACATGGGAATCGTTGTTGCGACCAGGCGGCAAGTTGAAGGTGGGAGAGATTCTGTATTCGTCGGACGACGCAGAATTTTTGCAAGTTGGTGAGCGCACCCAGGCTGGTGACACGTTTTTGGTGCGATTGATGGGCAGTGATGCTCAGAGTTTGCTCGCAAAACACGGCAGCATGCCGTTGCCGCCGTATATCACCGAGGTGCTTGCAGATGCAGAGCGTTATCAGACGGTGTTTGCACACGACCAAAAGTCTTCAGCAGCACCAACGGCAGGATTGCACTTCACTCCAGAACTGTTGCAGCGCATTCGCGATGTCGGTGTGACTATCTGCGAGGTGGAGTTAGTTGTTGGCCTCGACACATTTAAGCCAATTTCGGTTGATAACCCGCTTGAACACCTCATTCACACCGAGTCATATCGAGTTCCACAAGCGACAATGGACGCATGCAGTGAAGCACGTTTACGTGGAGCACGAGTGATCGCAATCGGTACAACCGCTACACGAGCGCTAGAGAGCGCTGCAAAGTTTGGACAATTGGAAGGCCGAACCAATCTGTTCATTACGCCGGGCTTCGAGTGGAAAGTGGTTGACATGATGATGACCAATTTCCACATGCCTCGCACAACACTGCTGCTGATGATTCAGTCGTTTGTTGGCACTCGATGGCGCAGACTCTACGAACAGGCAATTGCTCGTGAATATCGGATGCTTTCATTCGGTGATGCAATGTTGCTTGCCCGTCACAATGATGAGTAACTATGAGAAACGATGAGCACCGATTAGCAACTTGCTGGCTAATGCGTGCCACTACCGTGTAGACAATGTTTCCTGTTCAGTTCACCACAGATGCTGTTGATGGCAACGCTCGCGCAGGAACTGCCGTAACCCACAGAGGTTCGTACACCACACCATGTTTTATGCCGGTGGGTACTCGTGGCGCGATCAAATATTTGAGCGCTGCCGACTACGAAGACTTGGGCGCACAGATCGTGCTTGGCAACACCTACCACTTGATGTTGCGCCCAGGAGCAGAGACTGTCAGTGCAATGGGTGGACTTGGCGCATTTGCCGGATGGAAAGGTTTGACACTGACCGACTCGGGCGGTTTTCAAGTGTTCTCGCTGAACCCCGATGTTGATGACGACGGCGTCACGTTTAAGTCGACATACGACGGTTCGCGTCACCGCTACACGCCAGAGTCGGCAGTGCACACGCAGCAATTACTGGGCGCCGATATTCAAATGGTGCTCGATGTCTGTCCACCGCTTCCTTCGCCTGCACATGTGGTGCGCCCGCTCTCGAACGCACGTCATCGTGGGCGAAGCGCGCCGTTTCAACCCACACGCGCACTGATCAATCGTTGTTTGGGATTGTGCAGGGCGGCATTGATGTCCACTTGCGTGCAGAGAGCGCAGCACGCACTGCAGAACTCAACTTTGACGGATACGGCATCGGAGGATTGTCGGTTGGCGAGTCGCGCGAGGAGATGTTGCCAGCACTAAAGGCTGCACTTGCGCACCTGCCTCTTGATCGACCTCGCTACTTGATGGGCGTAGGAGATCCTGCATCGCTAGTTGAGGCTGTGCACTTGGGTGTCGATCAATTTGATTGTGTTCTGCAAACTCGACTTGGCAGGCATGGCACAGCTCTTACATCACAGGGCCGTGTCAACTTGAAGCGCTCAGAGTTCACATTGAATAGCGAGCCAATCGATTCGACTTGTTCGTGTGCGGTTTGTGCTCGCCATACACGCGGTTACATCAGGCATCTCTTTCAAGTGGGTGAACCAACGGCATCGCGTTTGGTGTCAATTCATAACATCGCGTGGACGCTCTCACTGATGGATCAGATGCGAAATGCGATTATCGCTGGGCGTTTTGAAGCACTACGGCAAGAGATTTTGGCTGTCTGGGGCACTGCGGCTTAGCTCGTTGGAGCGATAGAGTTACGACTTATGTTCATCAGTCTTTTTGCCACAATTGGCGCCGCAACAACCGAAACGAATTCAGGCGGGGGCATCCTGTCGATCCTCCCACTCGTACTTATATTTGGCGCAATGTACTTTCTCTTGCTTCGCCCACAGCGCAAGCGCCAAAAGGAAACACGCAGTTTGCAAAGCGCATTGCAAGAGGGTGACGAAGTCATTTTGGCCTCTGGCATCTACGGCTTTATCTCTGCCATCGAAGATGGTTATGTCTGGCTTGATATTGCAGAGAAGGTAGAGATTCGCGTGGCACGCAGCGCTATCGCGACGAAGGTGTCAACACCAAGCTCAAACGATCAGTCTTCATCCGACAAGAACGACAAGAAGTAGGTCAGCACCGCGCAGTCGTTTGCGGGTCTTTATTTATATGGCACGTCGTCTCTATTTTTCTCTCATCGGCATTGTGGTGCTGGTGGGTTCGCTGTTGGGTGGCAATCTTTTTGCTGGCAATATGCCATCCCTTGGGCTCGACTTGCAGGGTGGCGCATCGGTCACGTTGCAGCCAGAGGGTGACTTCACACCCAGTGCTCTAAATCAAGCCGTAGAGATTATTGAGCAGCGCGTCAATTCGCTGGGAGTTTCAGAACCTGAAATCACTCGCCAGGGTGACAACGTTGTTGTCAACTTGCCCGGTGTAAATGATCAGCAAAAGGCACTCGACATCATTGGCCGACAGGGAGAGTTGTTGTTGCGACCAGTGTTGCAAGCAGGCACTCTGAACACCGACACGGCGACGACGATCCCAGGCACAGATACGACTATTGCTGGAAGTGAAACATCAGTAGTAGATACGTCGGTAGTAGACACAACCATCGCCGCAACAGAAGGTGGCCCAGGCAGTGTGCGAAGCAGGGGTGCTGCAACAACAATTCCTGCAAGCACCGACACAACCGTGCCAGCGTCGTCTGACTCAACTGTGCCCGCAGTAGCGGAATCAAATATTTCGATTTCCGAAGACACCACCGACCCATATTCCAATGCAGTGTTGCTCGGTCAAAATGACGAGGCATATCTTGTTGGTCCTGCTGGAGCATCCGGCAAAGTTTTTACCAACAACGCTCAGGCAGTTATCAATAACGGCAACTGGACGGTCACTGTTGAGTTACGAAAAGGTGCAGAAGGCGAAGACCTGTGGAACGCGCTGACGACTCGATGCTTTAATCGCGATGCAACCTGCCCTACGGCACGCATTGCTATTGCATTGGACGGAACAGTGATTTCGGCGCCGGCAGTGCAAGAAGCGGTATTTACGGGTGGCAATGTGCAGATCAGTGGAGACTTCTCGCAATCTGAAGCACGCGACCTTGCCAAGATTCTCGAGTTTGGTGCCGTTCCTGTCAAGTTCAGTGTTGCAACAGTGCAAACAGTTTCTCCGACTCTCGGTAAAGACTCATTGCGTGCAGCAATCATCTCTGGTCTTATCGGTGTGCTCTTGGTAATGGCATTCTTCTTCGTGTATTACCGCATGTTGACCATCGTCGTGATCGGTGGACTTATGGTGTCTAGCGCGCTGATGTGGAGCATCATTGCATTTATCTCGCGCTCAAATGGTCTTGCTCTTACACTTTCTGGAGTCGCCGGCATCATCGTGTCTATTGGTGTAACTGTCGACTCGTACGTGGTATTTTTCGAACGAATCAAAGATGAACTCCATGCCGGCAAGTCGTTGCGTAGTTCTGCACAACGAAGTTTTTCGCTTGCATGGCGCACTATTTTGGCTGCAGACACCGTGTCATTCTTGGGAGCAATTGTGCTGTGGTGGCTGACTGTTGGGTCGGTGCGTGGTTTTGCATTCTTCCTTGGGCTGTCTACATTGTGCGACGTGATTGTTTCTTACTTCTTCACAAGACCAGCAGTGCTTCTTCTTGCACGTAGCAAGTTTCTGCAGGGTCGCAAAATATTGGGCGTTGCATTGCCGGAATCGGGTGCGCAATGAACGGAATGATTGGAAGGTTGTATCGCGGAGAGACCACGTTCAACTTTGTTGGGCGGCGTTGGTGGGGCTTTGGAATCTCGATTGCATTCGTCGTTGTAACAGTTGTTTCGCTGTTTGCACAAGGTCTCAATTTGGGCATTGACTTCAAGGGTGGTGTTGCATGGGAAGTGCCTGCTAGCACGATCACAGTTGAAGATGTTCGAACCATTTTGGATGCAAACGAAATTCCAACTTCGGATGCAAAAATTCAAATACTCAACGGTGCCGAAGGCCAACGAATCCGTGCTCAGGTTGGAGAAATTTCGACCGAGATTCGTACGGTGGTGCAGGCTGCATTGAGCGTAAAAGCTGGTGTCGAATTGCAAGAGGTGAGCGTTGCTTCGGTGAGCTCGTCATGGGGTCGAAACATTACCGAAAAGGCAGTGCGCGCGCTGTTGACCTTCTTTGTGATTGTGTCGATGTATATCGCATGGCGTTTTGAATGGAAGATGGCGATAGCCGCAATTCTTGCAATGATGCATGACGTCTTGATCTCGGTTGGTGTTTATGCAGTATTTGGGTTTTCGGTCACTCCTGCAACAGTGATCGCGTTTTTGACAATTCTTGGCTTCTCGTTGTATGACACCATCGTTGTGTTCGACAAAGTGCACGAAAATACCACGCGGTACTCGGCATCCAAGGTGTCGTATGGCGACATCATCAACGTGTCAATGAACCAAGTTCTTATGCGTTCGATTAACACTTCACTTGCAGCAGTGCTGCCAGTGCTCTCTTTGTTGGTGCTTGGTTCATGGATCATGGGCGCAATTGCATTGCAAGAATTTGCTTTAGCACTGTTGGTCGGCATGTTGCTCGGTACATATTCGTCGATTTATATTGCAACACCGCTGTTGGCGGTGTTTAAGGGTCGCGAACTCAAGTTTCGCTCACTGCAGGGGAGTCTCCGACTGGGTGAAGAAATGGCTCGGCTTGGCGCAACGTCTAAGAAAGTTGTTACTCGCGCCCCGGGCGATGCCTCGACAACAACAAGCACGCAATCCGAAATTGAGCGTGAAACCGTATTGGTAAGTTCGGCACTGTCGCATCCGCCACGCCCGCGCAAAAATCGTCGTCGTTAATCCTTCCCATACACTGGAAGGCATGGGTCAGGGACTAATGCCCCTAGTGGGTAACAGATGAGCGCAACGTCGCGCGTCTTGCCATGGCGTCGCAATCAATCGGTGGTAGTTGAAGAACTCGTCCCGTTATTGTCGGCCTACCGAAGCAGGCATCCAAAAGGCTCTGTTGCTCAAATTACTGCGGCATACGAAATGGCGCGAGCAGCGCATCAACATCAGTCGCGAATGAGCGGCGAGGGATATATCAGTCATCCCATTGCCGTTGCTCGCATCGTTGCAGAGATTGGGCTTGATGATGTCTCACTCGTGGCGGCTTTGCTGCACGATGCTGTTGAAGACACCGAAATTACGCTCGCTGATGTTGAGTCGACATTTGGCGCAGAAATTGCAGGGATCGTAGATGGTCTCACCAAACTTGAACGGCTGCAGTTTGATTCTCGGGAAGCGCAGCAAGCAGCAACGATGCGCAAATTGCTTGTTGCAATGGCAAAGGATATGCGCGTTTTAATTATTAAGTTGGCAGATCGTTTGCACAACATGCGCACCATTGCTTCGGCACCACTTGACAAGCAGCGCCGTGTTGCACAAGAGACACTTGATATTTATGCACCGCTTGCACACAGATTGGGTATGCAGGAAGTGAAACAGCAACTTGAAGACCTCTCGTTCGCAGCGTTGTACCCAAAGCGCTACGCCGAACTTGACTATCTTGTTTCCACTCGTGCTCCAGAGCGCGATATTTTTCTTGCCAAGGCCTTGGGTCAGGTGGGTGTGTGGCTCAAAGAAGTGCAGATTGAAGCAGAGCTGACGTCGCGCGGCAAGCACCTGTGGAGCCTGTACGAAAAAATGATGCAGAAGGGTCGTGGGTTCGACGAGATCTTTGACCTGATGGCAATTCGAATTGTTGTCGACTCGGTAAAGGATTGTTACGGAGTGCTTGGCTGCATTCACGGTCATTGGAAGCCTGTTGTTGGCAGGTTCAAAGATTACATTGCGATGCCGAAATTTAATTTGTATCAGTCACTGCACACCACAGTGATCGGGCCAAGTGGCAAACCGATTGAAGTGCAGATTCGTTCTCGAGATATGCACCAACGTGCAGAGTGGGGAGTTGCTTCGCACTGGTCATATAAGGACGGAGTTCCATCCACTGATGTTGATTGGCTCAACCGCATCATCGACTGGCAGGACGAAGTTTCAGATCCACGACAGTTTTTGGAGAGTCTGAAGAGTGATCTTGATCAGGACGAGATCTTTGTATTCACACCGAAAGGTCGGGTGATTGCTCTGCCGGTGCAGGCAACACCAGTCGACTTTGCGTACGCAGTGCACACCGAGATTGGTCATTCGTGCATGGGCGCACGAGTCAATGGACGACTTGTACCGCTCGACACTGTGCTGAATTCTGGTGACACGGTAGAAATTTTGACATCTACGGCCGAGACTGCAGAGCCGTCTGAAGAGTGGATGAACTTTGTTGCGTCACCAAAGGCCAAAAGCAAGATCAAGCAGTGGGTGTCGAGAGAGCGCATTGATGATCTGGTCGAGAATGGCCATGACGATTTGGTGGAGGCTTTGCGACGAGAGGGTGTGCCTGTGCAAAAGGTGCTGGACTCAGAAGTATTTACCCAAGAGATCGAGTCGATGAATTACTCCGATGCCCCCGCTCTATTTTTGGCGATTAGTGAAGGTCATGTGCAGGCAGATGCAATTGCAATGCGAATGGCTAAAGCGATCCGCAGCGGACCAGATGACGAGCGCTTGTCGGTGGGTACTCGCAACTTTGTACAAAATGAAAGCAGCGACCAACAGGCTGGAGTGAATGTTGAAGGAATGGACGACGTGGTGGTGCGTTTAAGTAAGTGCTGCACGCCTGTGCCCGGCGACGAGATTTTGGGATTTATTGGTCAGGGCCAAAACCGCAGCAAGGGTGTCAATATTCATCGCGCTGACTGTCTGAGCGCTATCTCACTTGTTTCGCAGAACCTAGAACGAGTAGTGGATGCAGAGTGGACGGGGATCTTGCAGGGCGCTACATTCGTTGCCGCAGTAGAGGTTGTGGCACTCGATCGCTCTCGTCTGCTCCGAGACGTTGCCAACGCGTTGTCTGATGAGCATGTCAACATTGTTTCTTGCACCACTCACACCGGAGCCGACCGAGTGGCCAAGATGCGATTCGAGTTTGAGTTCGCCGACCCTGGTCATTTGCAATCGGTCTTGCACACCATCAAACGCATTGATTCTGTGTATGACGCTTATCGTGTGATGTCAACCGAGCATCCAGCGTCTAACCTCATCGTGTGACGGTTTTTTCAACTAGCCCAGGAACACGGGACATTTTGGCTCCCGATGCCGCGCGCTGGCGTCAATTTCAAGAGGTATTTGCCTCGGTTGTGCAGGATGCTGGCTATCAGTTGATCATTCCGCCGATGTTTGAAGACCTCGGAGTGTTTTTGCGCCTCGGTGAAGCAACTGAAGTAGTGACCAAAGAGATGTATGACTTTGAGGACAAGGGTGGTCGTCGGGTTGCCTTGCGCCCAGAGCAGACTGCAAGCGTGTGCAGGGCTTTTGTGGAGCACCGACCCACTACTCCTTGGAAGGTGTGGTATTCGGGCCCTAATTTTCGTTACGAAAAACCTCAGCAGGGTAGATATCGGCAATTTGATCAGGTCGGTATCGAGGTCTTGGGTGTGGACGATCCGCTCTTAGATGCAGAAGTGATTGCACTCGCTGCAACGTTCTTTTCGAGACTTGGTTTGAAGGATGTGCAGTTGGCGGTCAATTCACTTGGCGATGATGGTGATCGCGAAAAGTATTCGGCAGCACTTCATGAGTATTTTTCTGCTAACCTTTTTCAACTTTCCGAAGAATCACAGATCACCTTGCAGAAGAATCCGCTGCGTGTGCTCGACTCAAAGCGCCGTGAAGATCAGGTGCTGATCAATGCTGCACCAAAGATTCGGCATTACTTGAGTGCGGATGCTGCGAATCATTTTGATTCGGTCTTGCGTGCTCTTGACGCACTCGGTGTGAAGTATGCAATTGATGATCGGTTGGTGCGTGGTCTTGATTACTACCGCCGAACGACATTTGAATTTGTCTCGACAGCACTCAAGGCGGCTCACACTGCTATCGGTGGAGGTGGCCGATATGACGGTTTGGTTGAGCACTTGGGTGGTCCGTCAACGCCTGGAATCGGATTTGCTCTTGGGCTTGATCGAACGCTGCTGGCCTGTGATGCCGAAAATGTTTTTTCCGCACCCAATACCAACGTGTCTGTGTTTGTTGTTGATACCACTGGTGGATTGCATGCTGCAGAGGTATGCAATTTGCTACGCAACAATGCAATTAGCGTCGACAGAGCTTTTGACAATCGAAGCATGAAAGCACAAATGAAGGCGGCCGACAGAAGTGGCGCGATGATCGCATTGATTATTGGCACCGATGAAGTAGCCGCAGGGCATATCATCGTGCGTCCGATGAATTCCGGTCAACAATACGCAATCGCACAAGATCAGCTCGTTGCAGCAATACGCAGCGAACTACAGAAATGAGAGTAAGTACATGTCCGGTTCTCTAACCCCCTCAATCAACGCGACGGCGCTGCGCACACAGTTGTGTGGCAGCCTGCGCCCCGAGCACATTGGTCAATCCGTCACATTGTGTGGTTGGATCGCACGCCGCCGCGAACACGGCGAGCATCTGGCGTTTCTCGATGTACGTGACTATTCCGGTGTAGTGCAGTGCGTGGTCAGCGATGTAAAAGATGTTCGCAACGAGTGGGTGGTGCAGATAACTGGCAAAGTGCAGGCACGCCCAGAGGGCACAGTCAATGCCAACCTTCCAACTGGTGGCGTCGAATTGGTCGAGTGTCAACTCACCGTCCTTAACGCAGCGGAGTCTCCACCGTTTCCAATCGATGCTCGTGCAGACGATGTGGATGAAGGCGTTCGCCTCAAGTTTCGCTATCTCGACATTCGCCGCGAGCGAATGCAGAAGAACTTGCGGATTCGTGCCAAGGTCAACTCGGCAATTCGTGGCGCCATGGAAGCTCAAAATTTTGTTGAAGTTGAGACTCCATTTTTAATGCCTTCGACTCCAGAAGGTGCACGCGAGTTTCTTGTTCCGTCGCGCAAGGAACCCGGATCGTTTTACGCATTGCCACAGTCGCCGCAGTTGTGGAAACAGTTATTGATGGTCGCGGGTATCGACCGCTATTACCAAATTGCCCGATGCTTACGTGACGAAGACTTGCGAGCAGATCGCCAGTACGAGTTCATGCAGCTCGATGCCGAAATGAGTTTTGTAACCAAAGACGACGTACTCGCCGCGATTAGTAGGGCAGTTGTTGCAGCAGCCGAAGCCGCACTTGGTCAGACCCCGCCACCGATCGAGCAAATTACATGGCACGACGCAATGAATCGCTTTGGTAGCGACAAACCAGACTTGCGTTTTGGAATGGAACTGATCGATCTCACTGATGTATTTGCGGCAACCGAATTTAAGGCATTTGCAACAGCCAAATCGATTAAAGGGCTGCGAGTTGACGCAGCGACCTACCCTGAGGCCGCCGCATCTGGACGCAGCAAGTTGGACGCGTTTACCGATCGCGCAAAACAGATGGGCGCAAAAGGTTTGGTTTGGATCAAGGTTGGCGATGATCTTGCCTTAGATTCGCCAGTTGCCAAATTTTTGAGCGATGCCGAGCGTGCTGCACTACTGCAACAGATGCAGGCAAAGTCGGGCGACTTACTGCTGTTGGTGGCTGACGAATGGTCCACAACATGCGAAGTACTTGGTCATTTGCGAAATGACATCGGCCGTCCTCCGGTGCACGAAGGTCCGTATCGCTATGTCTGGGTGATCGACTTTCCATTGTTCGTAGGTGTCAACGCAATAACTGGTAAGCCCCAGCCTGGGCATCACCCGTTTTGTCAACCGCATCCAGACGACATCGAGCGCCTTGAGTCAGACCCAATGAGCGTTCGTGCTCTTGCTTATGACTTGGTGCTCAACGGATGGGAATTGGGCTCTGGTTCAATTCGAATTCATGACCCAGAGATGCAACGACGCGTGTTTCGCCAACTGGGAATTTCGGATGAAGATGCCGATCGTCGATTCGGTTTCTTTTTGCAACCGTTCAAATACGGTGCACCACCACACGGTGGGTTCGCATTCGGAACTGATCGTCTTGTGGCGATCTTGGCCGGAGAAGAAAATATTCGTGAAGTGATTGCATTTCCAAAAACGCAGTCGGGTAGCGATCCAATGACCAATGCTCCTACTCCTGTAGATCCTGCACAGCTCAACGAGTTGGGTATTCGTTTATTGCCACCTCCTGCAAAGAGCTAGCGAGCACGAGCGATTGACTCAGGCCGACGACCTTTTCTCTGCGGCGGTGGCTGACAGACTTCGCTCGCAGGCACCGCTTGCAGCAAGGTTGCGACCACGCACGTTGGATGAGATTGTCGGTCAAGAGCATTTGATCGCACAAGGTGCTCCATTGCGAAAACTGATTGAGGCTGATCGGTTGTCGTCGGTAATTCTGTGGGGGCCGTCGGGCACTGGCAAGACGACACTTGCTGAAGTTGTTGCGTCGAGTACCAATCGCGCGTTTGAAAGATTGTCTGCAGTGACATCGGGTGTGAAAGACGTGCGCGAAGCAATTGAGCGAGCAACCGATCGACTGGGGCAACACGGGCGCTCAACGATTGTTTTTGTTGACGAGATTCATCGCTTCTCAACGTCGCAACAAGATGCTCTGCTTCCTTCAGTTGAAAGTGGCATCATCACGTTGATCGGCGCAACTACGGAGAACCCGTTTTTTGAAGTTAATGGCCCATTGCGAAGTCGAAGCACAATGTTTCGACTCGAGACTCTTGGCGTTGGCGCTATTCGCAGTTTGTTGGAACGAGGATTAACGGCAGAAGGTATGACTGCTGATGACGATGCTCTGACAATACTTTCTCAGCGCGCGGCAGGAGATGGGCGACAAGGTCTTACTGCACTCGAAGTTGCATGCGCATTGGCGCGACCAAACAAGGTGACCACTGCTCACGTTGAGGCTGCACTAGGAGTGAGTGCGTTGAATTATGGCCGCGATGATCACTATGACGTGGTCTCTGCATTTATTAAACGAGCGTGCGCCCGAACCGTCGACGCAGGAATCTTTTGGCTCGCTCGCATGCTCGAAGCAGGAGACGATCCGCGGTTCATTGCGCGTCGCCTCATCATCTTGGCTTCTGAAGACATCGGCATGGCAGATCCACAAGCACTAGTGGTTGCGGTTGCTGCAGCCCAAGCAGTCGATCATGTTGGACTTCCCGAAGCACAACTTAATCTTGCGCAGGCGGTTGTGTATCTTGCTCAAGCACCAAAGAGCAATGGCTCTGCGGTTGCAATTTGGAATGCACGAAGCGATATTCGCCAAGGCGTCGATGTTGAGGTGCCTGCGCATCTTCGAGATGCTCATTATGCAGGCGCCGAAGTGTTGGGTCATGGCACCGAATATCGCTCACCCCACGATGAGCAGTTGGACGAAAAGGCCAGTAGCACAAAGAATTCGAGTCAGAAAGTGGAACAGGACTATCTTCCTGCGCACACTGAAGGTGCTGTTCGGCGGAGTGATCCGTATTACAAGCCGCCGCAGAGCAAGTGATATCAATAGTCCGACAGGTACGTTTGACTGTCAGCACACAACGAGGTGGTTTGAGATGATGAAGCGTCTATTTTGGTTTTCGATGGGAGTCCTAGCCGGCGTGTTCGGTTGGCGTTACGTCAAGGAAAAGGCGCGCGATGCCGCGAGCCAGATCACGCCTGCCCAGGTGGCAAGTGATTTGTATGATGGCGCTGTCAAACTGGCCACTCAGGGAGCAGAGATCGTGCGCAACCTGCGTGCCAAAGACAGCAGTTTTGTGCATGACCAGGGTGAGTCGAAGCAGAGCGATATCAAGTAAGGCTGCACTGCTCGAGAACTAGACTTGTCACAAATGTCGGCAAATACAAGTTCAATCACATCGGCCAATCAGCTTCGCGAGGCCTTCACGGGCTTCTTTGAATCGAAGGGCCACACGCCCGTGCAATCGGCGAGCCTGATCCCTCACGAGCGCACCACACTTTTCACCTTTGCGGGCATGGTGCCATTCAAACCGTATTTCGTCGGTGACGAGGCTGCTCCATACAAGCGTGCGGTCAGTGTGCAAAAGTGCGCACGTGCTGGCGGCAAGCACAATGACCTCGATGACGTCGGGCGCACTAAGCGACATCTCGTGTTCTTCGAAATGATGGGCAACTTTAGTTTTGGTGATTATTTCAAATCCGACGCAATTCCATGGTCGTGGGAACTTGTAACGGAAGTTTTTGGGTTTGACGGTGACCAGCTATGGATCACCGTGCATGAGAGCGACGATGAGGCTGAGCAAATTTGGCATGACGTCGTTGGTTTGCCGATGAACCGTATTCAGCGACTTGGCGATGCGGACAATTTTTGGCAGATGGGTGATGCCGGTCCTTGTGGACCGTGTTCGGAAATTCATATTGATCGCGGCGCAGCCTTCGGACCTGAGGGTGGTCCGCTGAACGACAAGAAGGGCGACCGCTTTCTCGAATTTTGGAACTTGGTGTTTATGCAGTTCAACCAGGCCAAGGACGGATCCCGCACACCGTTGCCAAAACCATCAATCGATACCGGAGCGGGATTAGAAAGAATTCTTGCTTTGATGCAGGGCACCGATTCGGTATGGGAGACAGACGTGTTGTTTCCACTTGTGCAACAAGCACAGTCACTCACGTCTGCCAAATACCGTGCGGGCGATTATGACGACCGGGATAGTTTTAGTTTGCGCGTATTGGCAGAGCACGCACGATCGGCAACCATGCTCGTCAATGACGGAGTGTTTCCATCAAACGAGGGACGAGGCTATGTGTTGCGACGAATCATTCGTCGAGCCGTGCGCCATGCCTATTTGTTGGGCACAGAAAAATTGGTCATGCCAAAATTGACAGAGACCGCTTTCGAAGTCATGCGCACTGCGTATCCAGAACTCAATGCCAACAAAGACTTCATTTTGGGAGTGTTGACCAAGGAAGAAGAGAGTTTCCGTCAGACGCTAAAGACTGGCATCACAATTCTTGAAGATGAGTTGTCGGGTGGTGCAAAGAAGCTTGGTGGAAGTACCGCGTTCTTATTGCACGACACATACGGATTTCCGCTCGAACTGACCCAAGAGATTGCTAGCGAGCGCAATATAGAAGTCGATGTCGAAGGTTTCGAGAAGGAAATGTCGGCACAGCGAAAGCGTGCCAAGAGCGCACGTAAGGGTGCAGCTGTTAATGCTTCATCAGTCGAGAGTTATAGGGCTGTGATGGAACAACACGGCACAACTACATTCGTTGGCTACGAGACGACAGAATCGACAAGCAAGGTTCTGGCTGTATTGCCGGTTGTGAGTGATTCGGCTGAAGGCGGCAACACCGTCGAGATCTTTTTGGACATCACGGCTTTTTATGCCGAGAGCGGTGGTCAAGTTGGCGATACAGGAGTGATCACATCTTCAACTGGCGAAGCGCGTGTAGTCGATACGACTTTTGCTTTACCTGGTTTGAGAAAACACACATGCGAGATGACTCGTGGGGTTATCGAGTCTGGCCAGCAAGTGCAGGCATCTGTGGACGTCACTATTCGCGATGCAACTCGACGAAACCACACTGCAACACACGTATTGCATTGGGCGCTGCGCCAGGTGTTGGGCGAGCATGTAAAGCAGGCTGGTTCATTGGTGTCAGATGAACGGCTTCGTTTTGACTTCAGTCATTACGCGAGCGTCACGCAGGACGAGATCGAACAGATTGAGCGCCTCGCAAATAGTGAAGTGCTGAGCAATACTCAGACACGAAATTATGAAACATCAAAAGACGAGGCAACTGCTGCAGGAGCAATTGCCTTCTTTGGCGACAAATACGGCGACATGGTGCGTGTGTTGGAGGCCGGAAATTCAATCGAGCTATGTGGCGGCACGCATGTTCGTGCCACTGGCGATATTGGTTTGATCAAGATCGTTGCAGAGTCTTCAATTGGATCGAACCTGCGTCGCATTGAAGCGGTAACGGGCGAGAACGCACTGAATTTTGTCTTGGATGCCTCGCGCACGCTGCACTCTGCGGCGGACTTGTTGGGTGCAAGTTCGTCAGACATGGTTGCAACTGTCAAACGCAAATTGAGTGAGATCAAGAGTCTGCAAGACGAAATCAAGCAGTTGCGAGGTGGTCAGGCACGACAACTTGCAGGCGGACTTGCAGCACAGCATGTCAATGGAGTTGTGATCTCTCGAGTTGATGGCATCACACCAAACGATTTGCGTGAGTTGGCTCTTGCTATTCGCCAAGACTCTCAAGTACAGCTTGTTGTGTTGGGTGGCGTGACCGACTCCGGTGGCGTTGCACTTGTGGCAACTGTTTCGAGCGGTGTTTCGATGTCGGCAGGTGATTTGATTAAGGACGCTGCCAAAGCCGTGGGCGGTGGCGGAGGTGGTAAAGGCGATATTGCAACAGCAGGCGGAAAAAATCCTGCAGCGCTCGACGAAGCGCTTGAAATTGCCAGACGAGTGGCGACTGAAGCCATCGGTTCGTAACATGCGTGCACTCGGGGTAGATCTCGGGACAAAGCGCATTGGTCTTGCAACAAGTGATGCAAGTGCAACTATCGCTACACCAATACAGGTATTGAATCGCAGTGGTTCGCGGTTGCAAGATCATCAAGCAATTGCTGCGATTGTGCAGGAATACGAAATAGATTGCGTTGTTGTGGGGATGCCCCTCAACATGTCGGGAGATGTTGGTGCCGCAGCACAATCTGCCACTGTTGAAGTGGAGCAAATGACTAGCATTCTGGGAGTGCCTGTTCACACCTATGACGAGCGATTAACGACAGTGAGTGCCCATCAGATTTTGCAGGGCAACAATGTGAATGCCAAAAACAGAAAACTTGTAGTCGACAAAGTTGCTGCTGCTGTGATGTTGCAGTCTTGGTTGGATGCGCAAAAGAAAAATTTGATCGATGGTTAGGCCACCGATTGATCCACTGTTTGATCCACTGATCAAGACCACAAAGAACGATGATCAAGTAGCCGATGATTGGCACGACGACCCCTGGGACATCGTTGTGGACAACAGTGAATCCAGTGTCGAGCCTCGCGACTTTCGAGAGATTGCCCCAATGGTGCGGGTCGTAGTAGTCGCAGTGGTGTGTTTCTCATTGTTGTTGGGTGCAATAGGGCTTTGGTATCTGCACAAGGTCAATCCATCTGGTGGCTCCGGAGTCGGTGTGTCATTCACCGTCAATGATGGCGACAGCGTCTCGAGTGTCAGTGCGCGTCTCGAGTCTGAGGGTTTTATTACAAGTGCTGGTGTGTTTCGTTGGTACGTCGGTCGAAAAGGTGGCATCGAACTGACACCTGGCTATTACACAATTAATCCGCGCGACCACATGGGCAATATCATGAAGGTTTTGTCAACACCGCCTTCTGCAACGTTTGTCAAGGTGACGTTCCCTGAAGGGTTCACAATTTTGCAAATGGCTAAACGATTGGCCGAAAAGACATTGCGACTCAATGCCGACTTGTTTAATCAAGCAGCACAAGACCCAGCGGTCTCTGCTGTTTATCGCCCCGCAGGACAGACTTCACTTGAGGGATTGTTGTTTCCCGATACGTATCAGATCTCTGGTGATGAGTCCGAGAGTCAGGTAGTTGCGCGGATGGTGCAGTTGATGGAGCGCGTCGGACGACAAGAAGGTCTCGATAAGTCTCAGGCCCTCGTTGGGTTTTCGCCCTACAAAACGCTGGTCATTGCGTCGATGATTGAACGGGAAGCAAAGACAGAAGGAGATCGCGCCAAGATTGCTCGCGTGATCTACAACAGACTTGAACTTGGCAGGAAACTGCAGATTGATGCAACGTTGTACTACGCGGCTCCCGAAGGTTCAACATTTACTCAAGCAAAAGAACTCGACACGCCGTACAACTCGTATTTGTACAAAGGCCTCACTCCGACACCAATAGCCAACCCTGGTCGTGCCTCTATTGCGGCTGCGCTTCACCCCGCACAAAACCCGTCGCAAAATGACCCAATCTGTAAGGGCGTTGCAAAACCATGTCGCTATTTGTTCTACGTGTTGTCAGACAAAGATGGCAACCACGCATTTGCTGCGACTCTTGCTCAGCATGAAGCAAATGTTGAAGCATCTCGTGTCGCAGGACTCCTGCCATGACACTTGAAGTAGCAGCAATAATCGGTGATCCAGTTGCACAGAGTTTGTCGCCTGCAATGCATAATGCGGTGTTTCATCAACGAAAACTTGATTGGACATATGTAGCAATGGAAGTACATGAAGACGCGCTCAATGCAGTGTTGCAAACACTTGGCGGCACGAGTATCAAAGCGTTTTCAGTAACCATGCCGCATAAAAAGACAGTATTTGAAATGTTGTCTAATGCATTGAACAATTTAGGAGAGGTGGACGAGTCGGCGAAGGCAGCGCGGTCTGTCAATACCATTGCCATCAGATCGGGTCGGATGTTTGGCTCAAACACCGATGGCGACGGTTGTTGCAATGCAATTGAGCAGGCTGGTGTTGGCATCGCAGGATCTCGCGTTGTGGTTGTGGGTGCCGGAGGCACCGCCCGAGCGATAGTCGCAACGCTTGCACGTCGTGGCGCAAGCGATATTGCGGTCATCAACCGCACAGAGTCACGTGCACGCAATGCCGTTGTAAGCGCTGATGTTGCGCGCATTGGATCAGTTGATGACATTGCAACTGCGAATATTTTAATTAATGCAACTTCTGTTGGCATGGGTAGTCAAGAAACTGCAGTCGATGCAGCTCGATTGCATTCGTCCCTCGTGGTGCTGGATGCGGTATATCAACCACTCGAGACAACGCTGCTGCGAGACGCAAAACGTGCCGGAGCAAAAACAGTGGATGGATTGTGGATGTTGGTCCATCAAGGCGCATTGCAGCAACTTGCGTGGTTCACAGAGATTGGTGATGTGCCTCTCATGCGTCAGGCTGCGCTCGACGAATTGGCGCATCGTGCATTGCACGGCGATAAATAGCCATAGTCGGCTCATAACCCACAGGTAGTCTGTAGGTATGTTGCGTTACTTAACCGCAGGCGAAAGCCATGGCCAGGCCCTTGTGGTCATTGTTGAAGGTTTGCCTGCAGGGCTTGAGGTGACTGCAGAGCAGATACAAACTGAGCTTGCGCGTCGCCGACTCGGTTATGGGCGCGGGCCACGACAGCGCTTTGAAGAAGACGAGATCGTATTGCTCGGTGGAATTCGACACGGTCGCACTCTTGGTTCGCCTGTTGCAATTGAAATCAAAAATAGTGAGTGGTCGAGGAGCGATGTGTGGCACGAAGAAATGTCGCCTGCCCCTGGCAAGACCAAAAAACCACTCACACAGCCGCGTCCCGGTCATGCCGACCTAACGGGTATGCAGAAATACGGATTTGATGATGCACGCGATGTGTTGGAGCGGGCCAGTGCGCGCGAGACCGCAGCACGTGTAGCCGCGGGCGCTCTTGCCAAAATTTTTCTTGGAACTATTGGCGTCGAAATTCTGTCGCACGTTGTGCAAATGGGAAGTGCCCGCAATACCACGGCGATACGTCCGCTCATGAGTGACTTGTCACTGGTTGATGAATCTCCTGTTCGCTGCTTTAACAAGGATTCAGAAGCACAGATGATTGCCCAGATTGAAGCCGCTGCAAAAGATGGCGACAGCCTGGGCGGGATCGTTGAAGTGCTGGCATATGGATTGCCTGTTGGTTTGGGAAGTTATGTGCATTGGGACCGCAAGCTAGACGGTCTTTTGGCGCAAGCAATGATGAGTATTCAGGCAGTGAAAGGTGTTGAGATAGGCGATGGTTTTGAAGTTGCTGGCCGACGGGGTAGCGAAGCACACGACCCAATTATTTGGGATGAGTCAAATCAGTCGTATCGACGTGAGAGCACCTTGGCTGGCGGTACTGAGGGAGGAATGACAACTGGCGAGTTGCTAGTTGTTCGTGCAGCAATGAAACCACTCGCGACACTCAATCGACCAACGATGAAGACTGTTGACACAGTGACCAAACAAGAGGTGGTGAGTTTCAAGGAACGAACCGATGTCACTGCGGTTCCAGCGATGGGCGTAGTCGCTGAAACGATGGTTGCTCTTGTGCTTGCCAATGAAGCGCAACGCAAATTTGGTGGAGACTCGGTGACCGAATTTGTACGCAATGCTCAGGCATCTGCTGCATCGTTGAAGTGAGTGTGTCGACTGCTCTTTATATGAACGCTCAACCATCGATGACAAAATCTGGTGTGGTAGTACTTGTAGGTGTGATGGGGAGCGGTAAGTCAACTGTTGGTGCGGGTGTTGCGCATGTCTTGCAGTGTTCGTTTGTAGATCTGGACGCTCAGATTGCAAAGTCAGCAAAATGCACAGTGAGCGAGATTTTTGCGCGCGGTGGTGAAACAGAATTTCGCGCTGTCGAAACAGATGTGTTGGCGACGGTGTTGGATGATGCCTGTGCGCTGATTGCCCAACAGACTGCACTCTCCGTAGTTGTTGCCACTGGTGGTGGCGCAATAATCTCGCAAACCAACAGGGACAGGATTACTTCTTCTGCTGATCACGTCATTTGGCTAGATGCTCATGTGGATGAATTGGTAAAACGCACCTCGTCTTCCAAAACCGCTAGACCGCTTTTGTCTAATAATCCACAACAAGTTTTAAGTGCGCTTAGCGGTGAGCGTGCTGGCTTGTATGAGCAAGTTGCCACAGCAAAAATTGATACAACTGGAAAGCAAATCGATCAAGTGATTGATGCTGCGCTACAGATTCTTCGTCAGTCGGAGCAAAAATGAGTCGCCAGCAAGTAACCGTGCAACTTGGGGATCGTTCGTATCCGGTGATTGTCGGAGCCGGTGTGCGAGTCGAACTTGATGCGGTGTTGCCCGCAACCGCTCGCCGCGCCGTGATCGTGACGCAACAGTCCATACCCATCCAGGTTGAGACCGATATTCCAAACACCACGGTGGTGATAGGTGACGGAGAACAGCATAAGACGATGGCCACTATTGAGCATGTCGTGCGTCAATTTGCTGCTGCTGGGCTCAATCGCAATGACGTCGTCATCGGAGTCGGTGGAGGTTTAGTAACGGATGTTGCTGGCTTTGCTGCAGCATCGTGGCATCGAGGTACTCCTGTAGTGCATGTGTCAACCTCTCTCGTCGGCATGGTTGACGCTGCCATTGGTGGCAAGACTGGTGTCAATTTGCCAGAAGGTAAAAATCTGGTTGGTGCATTTTGGCAACCGCACGCCGTGTTGTGCGACACCGATGCATTGGCAACATTGCCAGAGCGAGAGTTGCGGTGTGGTTATGGAGAGATGGCGAAATATCATTTTTTGACAGGCGACGACTTGCTGGCGATGGATCGCACTTCGCGTATTGCGCGTTGCGTGCAGATTAAGGCCGACATTGTGGCCAGCGACGAGCGTGAAGGTGGACGTCGGGCTGTGCTCAACTACGGGCACACACTTGGGCATGCACTCGAGATTGCGACCGGATTTGATATCGCGCACGGAGAGTCAGTTGCCGTTGGAATGATCTTTGCTGCGCATCTTGCGCATATTCTCGGACGGATTGACGATGAGA